>JAPLZY010000008.1 GCA_026394775.1 Candidatus Zambryskiibacteriota bacterium | reverse complement strand
TGCAAAGAATGTACTTGATGCTACAGCAGTGACCGTAGTCCATGTAGGTGCTACACCTGTTCCATTTGACATAAGTACTGTTCCTGCGACTCCTGCCTGGTAGTTAGGCATGAGGGCTCCGGTGAATGCGAGGTTACCTGCTACTTCAAGTCTTTGTTGAGGGGAGGTGGTTCCGATTCCGATATTGTTTGATGCAAAGAGTTTACCGTCTCCTGGATCCACACCTCCGTAGATACTACCGATTGCTACACCTCCACCTACACCAAACCGTGTGTTTACTGTAGTACCTGCTGCGTTACGTATCAAAAAGGAATTACTATCCATACTCAAAATATTTGAGCTTGGTCCACCAAGGGCATAATTGTTTCCTGCATTATCACTAATCTTAAATGTTCCATTTGTTCCAAAGTTTGCAGATCCTGATACAGTAAGGCTATTTGATGGTGTTGTTGTACCTATTCCCACATTCCCACTCTGCTTCACAGTCATGTATGTAGAAGCAAGTGAACCTGATCCAAATATAATATCGGCAGGAGAAGTCAAGACACTACTACCACTAGATATATCTCTGTAGAGAGCATTGTTTGTACCTGTTGATTCAAAGTAGAATCTGCTTCCAGAGTTTAATCGCATATCACCATTTACATGAAGAGAGCTTGTAGGTGTCGGTGTGTTTATTCCAACAAATCCAGTTGAACGGTCAACAATGAGTTTGTTTGTTTGTACTGCAAGCCCTCCTGCAATTGTTGAAGTTGCTGTTGTTGAAGTCGCGATGAAATTACCAAATGTAGGTGTTGATGTTGCGACAATGAGTCCTGCTGAGTTTGTAGAAAGAAGTGAATTGACTGCCACTCCTGTAAGTGTGAGTGTTGGTGCTGAAAGTGATGATGTTGCAATGATATTTGCTGCGGTCACTGTTCCTCCATCGAAGAATCCTGAACCTGCTACAGAGAGACGGTAGCCTGGGGTGGTAGAGCCGATGCCGATGTTGCCGTTAAACATTACTCCTCCACTTGCTGCAACAGTAAGACTGTTGGAAGGAACTGTGTTTCTATAAATTTGAACTGAAGAGTCTCCAAACCGATAAGCATTACCTGTTGGGATAATAATATTTCCTCTTACGTCCAAGAGTTCTGTAGGACTTGCAGTTCCAACTCCCACATTTCCAGTTGAACGGTCAACCACAAATCTATTTGTTGCGATCGCCAAACCTCCTGCAAATGTTGAGGTTGCTGTAGTAGATGTAGCGATGAAAGATGATGCTGTTTCAGTACCTGCTACAAGTGAGTCTCCGAAAACTGAAAGACGTGTGAGTGGAGTTGTTGTTCCTATACCTGCGTTTCCATTCATCACTACAAATGCAGTGCCCGCTCCAAATGAAGAAGTGCCTCCTGAATTGATGCCAACTTTACTTGTACCCATGAAAAGAGTTCCCTGTCCTCCAGAATACATTGAAACTGTGTCAGTACCTGAAGCAAAGATTTGGAATGGATTGCCCACAGTAGTCTTCATTTCAAGTGCTGCAGAACCACCAACACTGGTAGCACGAAGGAATAACTGGTTGTAGTCTGAATTTGAAATTTCTAGTTTTGCTCCAGGGGTCGCTGTTCCGATACCAACATTTCCAGAGTTCTGCTGAACGATAAACTGTGATCCTCCGATTGCCAAACCTCCGGTTGAAAGTGTTGAAGTCGCTGTTGTTGAAGTTGCATTAAAGTTTCCAAATGTTGGCGTTGATGTTGCAACAATGAGTCCTGCTGAATTTGTTGAAAGGAGTGAGTTGACTGCCACCCCAGTAAGACTCAGTGTTGGTGCTGAGAATGTAGAAGTTGCAACAAGGTTTCCTACAGTTGCATTGTTTGCAGTAAAGTTTGTTGCATATGCATTTGTACTGCTTGCACCTGCAGTAATAAGCGATGTGATGTATGCGTTGGTTGTTGTTGCATTTGCTGCAAACAATGAAGTGATATATGCGTTTGTAGTAGTGGAATTTGCAAATATTGAATTTGTTGCAAAAAGATTGGTAGAAGTCGCACTCGTTGCTACAAGTTTGTTGAGTGTAGTGGTACCTGTCACTGCAAAGTCCCCGCCGATAGTAGAGCCTGCAGCAGTGATACCTCCTGTAAGGTTGATATTACCCAAAATATCGAGTGCGTATTGTGGATTTGTGATACCAATACCTACGTTTCCTGCAAAATATGTCACTCCATTGAAAGTTGAAGTACTTGCAGTAAATGTACCTGCAGTGAGCGTACCTGTATTTAAAACATCTGAATTGAGAGTACTTACACCGATAATTCTCATCGCATCGATAGAGCCACCGATAATTGTAGGATTATTGATAGTGGTGTTGTGTAGCTGATCAATGCGCTGAGTGTTGGCGATTTGCTGGTATACATTGGTCACAGATCCTCCACCGCCAGTCGAAAGACCTGCAAAACGGTTGTTGATTGAACCTGAGAGGTCTTTGATCTGCTGATCAAGTGCAGAAAGTGAAGCTGCACTCGCATTACTCTCTACTACTCGCTCGATAATAGTGTTGGTATTTTTTACAATAACTGAAGGGTTATATGTTGGTACAGAAGCTACAACTTTTTTTGTAGGCGCAAGAGTAATAGTGTTTGCAGGTGTGCTTTTTGTGCTAGGTGCAACAACAACATATGAATTCTTTTGACCCAACAATGAAAGAAGCGCTCCTCCTGTTTTTTCAAACCAACTCTGGACTTCTGTATATACGGCAACACCTGCTTTGTCTACTACAGTTTGTTTAGCAGATGAGACCTGTGCAAGTTGATGGTCCCCATCCAATGCTCCCTGATGGGGACCATCAATAGCAACAGTTGTATTTTTCAGATCACTAAAATCAAGAGCGCTCGATACATAAGCAAAAGTTTGAGCGTGAGTGTTTTCTACAAAAGCAAGAATTTTCTTTCCAGCAGTGTCAACATTGTTAGCTTGAAGTGTCGCAACAGAAGAAAGTGACTTTCGGATACAGAGAGCTGGGTTTGATCCGCAGTCTTGTACACCAGAGACAAGAGCAGATGTAGATCCGAGCACCTGCTCTCCTGTTTGTATATAGAGAGTTGTGAGCTTTTTTGCATAAAAAGTATTGATATCTGAAAGAACTGCGTAGCCTTTTTTAGGAAGCTTTGCCAAATCTGCTCTAAAGTAAGTGGTAGCGCCAGCAAGACTAAAACCAAAAAGGAAAACAAAGGCTAGACCAAAGGCTTTTTTGGCAACATCACCGTAGATCAAAGAGTGGTTTTTTCGTACAGAATCTGAAAGCTTTGAAAGAATGAGTGGATAGTGGCTGTAGAATTTGCCTGCTACACTGTGAGCTGTTTTTGTGAACTGAGACTTAAGGCTTGAAGCTTTGAGCTTGAGGTTAGAAGTTGGAAGTTTGAAGTTTGAAGCTGTAACTGTAGCTTTGCTTTCTTTTTCCTCTATTTTGATGACTGGAGCGAGCTTTTCAGTCACAATCTCTGTAATAACAGGAGCTGCTACAGCAGAAGTTGATACAGGAGCTACTGTTGATGCGGGTGAAGTAATTGAAATGACAGGAACAACAGGAGTAGCAGGAGCTGTTGCAACCTTAGTGTTCTTAGCCTGAACTTCTTTAAGCGTTGTAGACTGGATTTCACGAACGAGTCTTGCTTGCTCTGCAGCAAACGCTACGTATTGATTGAGAGATTCTTCTGAAACGTACCAAGACTTGCCAACTCTTTGAGTAGTGAGTTTTTTTCCTCTACAGAGTTGTCCAATATAGTCAGACGAATAGCCTGTTATTTCTCCAGCTCTTTTTGCTGAAATGTACTTTATACTATTGAAATATAAATCAGAACTCATTACTAAAACTATAACTTTTTTTTTACAACAAAAATAGACGATATATGTGGATAACTATAGGAATATCGGCTATACGAGAGAGCAATCTAGGAAAAAAAATTACCTCATATATTCCCTTTTACGCGATCTAAAAAATAATTTGATACGAAAGTACATGGAATATTTTTTAGGGCATTTTAGATGCCTCAGAAGTGTGTCAATAGAGTAAATTAATTACATTATATATATGAAAACTGCGTTAATGCGTTCTTTAATCACCTATTTATATGTTGACCTCTAAATTAAAATCTCTCTACCAGAAGGCCTTATATTAGCCCTAATTCAAGAAAAGAGCTCTGTGTATAGAGCTAAAGCACACTTACCCATTTCTACAGAACAAAGATATGACGCTATGCAATTTAAATATTAGAGTATTAGGTGTATACTAAATATATATAAGGATAGATAAATCTTGTTATATATAAAGATTACTATATATACAACTACTTAAATGTCCTTTATATAAATACATTTGTAATTTTTATAAAATAATACATATATAAACATTACTAAATACTAGTATAGCTTTATGTATGTTTATCAATGTTTACTGGCTAAAAATATGGCTAAATTATACATAACAATAAAACAGGCTTCTAAGATCCTCGGGGTGACTCCTCTCACCTTGCGCAACTGGGATAAGAACGGAAAGCTAAAGGCTCATCGTCATCCGATGAACAACTATCGTGTATACAAAATAGAAGACTTGGAAAAAGTAATCCACGAAATAGAAACTCATGCAGGACTCCGCAAGAGCACTAAAGCCCAGGTCCACAGACTTATCGTCAAACACTTGGATTAGTTCCCTCCTTTTTGCTAAACTTAAAGCATCTGTGAGTGAAAGCTCCGTTCAGTTTTTAAACCGAAGACAGACAAAAAAGAAATCTCCTTGCAAAAAGGAGATTTCTTTTTTAATAACGTTCTTGATGATATAATTTAGAGAATCTTTTTTATTTTATGGATGATATTGCAAGTATAAGTAGACGAATAGCTCGTTTAAAAAAGCTAGTAAGAGCCTATTTTATTCTTCCTGTTGGGGCAATAATTGAACGCCATACTGAGCTCCTGAGAGTATTTGATATACGTGGCTCTGTACATTCAAAAAAACACCCTCACCATATGCTGAGGGTTTATATTTCAAGAAGATTCCTTAAACACTTTGTTGAGAGCAGAAAAGCTGAATTGGAACGAAACCATACAAAAGAAGAGGCTTTAGCTCTAATATGCGATGAATAGGAAATATTAAAGAAGTTATTACTGATTTCACTTTGTACACACTTGAGCCAGGGAGCGAAATCTCAAAACACTTTTACTTTAAGGACTATTCTCATGTTGGTAAGCCAGCAATAAGAATTTTGCTAGAATTAAGGAAAAATCGCCTAGAAATATACTCGATTCACTTTACAAAAAATAGAAAGTTAAATAAAAACAGCACCGATTAGGGTGCTGTCCTTACTTAGATTGAGGTGACGGCAGGCACAATTAAGCGCCATTTCACCTATAAGTACATCGTTTTATGGATGTCCGCAGCGAGCCGATATAATTTTCTGTCGTCAAGCTACTTTAAATACTACACTCTTGGTATCAAAAAATCAAGAAGTTATACACACCAGACAAACCATAATTCATTAAACTTATTGCTATTTCCAAGTACTCGTTTAACAATTTTTAATGACTTAATCTTTCCGAGATAAGCCTATAAATATAGATATATCGGATGTTTTTTGTTCTTACTTTAGGAGCTCGAGTGTGATCTGTTTTATCATCTCTGGGTTCCCTGCCCCTTTAGTAATCTTCATTGCTTGTCCTATAAAAAATTGAAATACAGACTCTTTTCCAGACTTATAGTCTGCAACAACTGCAGGGTTTGCATCCATTATTTCTTGAATTATTTTTTTCAATTCTTCCGGATCACTTTTCTGAATAAAACCTTCTTTTTGAGCAATTTCTTCTGGTTTGCCGCCTTTTTCATGAATTATCTTGAGTATATCCTTTGCACCACGAGACGAGATTTGACCTTTTTTTATCATGTGAATGAGGTCTGCAATACTTTGAGGCTCTAAGTGCCCGAAAGCCTCAGGAAAGGGCAAATTTGAGGCTTTGGCGAGGCCTGTGAGGTCTGATGAGATGTAGTTTGAGGCAAGTTTGATAGCTTCAGCGTCATTTGTTCCCAAAAGACCTGCAACCTCCTCAAAAAATCCACCTAATTCCCTATTGAAAATATAGTTTTCTACATCCTCTGGCTTCAAACCATAGTCTTTTGCATACCGCTCTCTCTTTTGAGTCGGAGTTTCTGGAATATTTTTTCTGAGCTCTTCCGCAGAAAATTCCGGAAGCTCACTGAGCTTGAATTTAGGAATATCTGGATCTGGAAAATACCGATAGTCATCTGAATTTTCTTTTGAACGCTGAGAAAAAGTGATTTGCTTATTTTCATCCCATCCTCTCGTCTCCTGTTTTACTTTCTCCCCTGTATCAAGAAGTGCGCTCTGTCTTGCAAACTCACATTCGATTGCTTTTCCAGCAGCTTTAAATGAATTAATATTTTTTACCTCAACTTTTGTACCAAAGGTTTCTGTATCAGAAATAGAAATATTTACCTCCACTCGCATCTGTCCTTTTTCCATATTTGCATCCGAGATATCCATATATTGCAACAATATTTGGAGTTCTTGTGCAAATTTCATTGCTTCTTCGGCACTATGAATAACAGGTTCGGTAACAAGCTCCATAAGTGGAACCCCTGCTCTGTTGAAATCAACCAAACTCTTCCCTACAGGACCGTCATGGCTCGAACGTGCAGTGTCTTCTTCGAGGTGAATACGCGTAATACCGACACCCGCAAGACTTCCCCCGCTTACAAGCGGGTATTTGTACTGACTGATCTGATATCCCTTTGGAATATCGGGGTAAAAGTAGTTTTTACGGTCAAATTCGGTGAAATCTGCGAGAGTGGAGCCTAAAGCAAGCCCTACAGAAAGGACTTTTTTGACCGCAGCTTTGTTGACCACCGGCAATGTGCCAGGGTGACCCATGCAAATAGGGCAAACATGCTGATTTGGGGCGTTTTTAGAGCCTATTTCAGTCGAAGATTCGATAGGTTCGTTCGCGCACGGACAAAACATCTTTGATTTTGTCTTTAGTTCTGCGTGTATTTCGAGGCCAATGGTTGCTTTATAACTCATAATTCGTTTTAGAATTTTGATTTTATTATAATTTGATGGAAATTTGATGGTCCCCATCCTTGAATTCGATGGGGACCATCAAATTTTTAATTTTGCACTAATTCTTCTTTTCTAAGCATTTTTACCAGAAAATCTGAGAGATTTTTGAGTGAATCGTCGTCGATTGTTGAAACTGTGAGCACTTTTCTGCCTGTTTTTTCCAAAATACCCACTTTTAGAGCCAATTCATCAGGATTTATTAGATCTGTTTTTGTGAGAAGAATATATTCTTCTTTTGTAGCAAGCTCGCTCGAATAAGACTCGAGCTCTTTTCGTACGAGTGCGTGTGTAGCAAGTACATCTTCTGTGTCAGAAGAGATGCAGTGAAGAAGCACTCGAGTACGAGCAACGTGTCGTAAAAATTTAAAACCAAGACCTTTGCCTTCTGATGCACCTTCGATCAACCCAGGGATGTCAGCAAGTATGAGACCAAAAAGGTCACCGAGGTTTGGTGAGAGTGTTGTAAATTGATAGTTTCCTATCTTTGCTTTTGCATTTGTGAGGGCGTTTAAGAGGCTCGACTTTCCTGCATTTGGAAGTCCAACAAAACCCAGATCTACGACAAGCTTGAGCTCGATATAAAACTCTGCATGCTCAGCAATCTTTCCTGGAGTAGACTCTGTCGGTGTGATATTTCGAGAACCTTTAAAATGCTCGTTACCAAAACCACCTCTCCCTCCTTTGAGGATCAGTACAGGCTCTTCAGATAAAATATCAAATTCTTCTCCTGTAGTGAGATTTTTGAGAACAGAGCCGATAGGCATATCCAGTATCAAATCTTTTCCGTTTGAACCCTTCATGCCTTTGTTTAAACCAGTGACTCCGTCCTCAGCAGAGAAATCTTTTTCGAATGCATACTTTGAAAGACCGGTAATGTCGCGTGTTCCGCGTACCAAAACATCACCGCCGTTTCCACCGTCACCTCCCCCAGGACCTGCATGGTCGACACCTTTTTCATGGCGCCATGCGACTATGCCGTGACCTCCGTCACCTGCTTTTATATTGAGTGTTATTTCATCTATGAACATGCACACAGCGTACAGGAAAGGTGTACAAAATACAATATGTAAAACAGGATGATTTGATGGGGACCATCAACCTGAGTCCTAGTTGATGGTCCCCATCGGGTGCCTCCCAGATTACTTACCAGCTTCTTTAAGAGCAAGCTCTGCGAGTTTGATAGCCCCCTCTTTACTTTGAGCCACGGCAATAAATCTACCCATATGGCAAAAGATTGCATCTTCCACTCCAGTGATTTCCACCAGATCTTTATCTCTTTTTCCTGCCCACTCGAGAGGCAAACCTTCTCGATGTGTAAAAGAACGGAAATCATCTCTCACTGTTTTAACTGACCAAGTCCCCCCATCTTTCTTTGGACTCACTACAAAAAGTATATAAGGGTTGATAGATACTACACCTTCATATTCATAGGGTTTATCAAGTATTAGTAAGGTTCTATCTTTATTATTAGCCATTATTTCTTTTACCTCTTTTTCACTCTCTAAAATGTCCTTTATAGATTTTATTTCTCTTTCCATTAATTTCTTTGCAAAGCTTGTCAAATATTCAAAGTTTTTATCGAGCGCACTTGCATCTTCTTTCCATGTTGCACCATATGTCATGACCAGGTCTTTTATATCATACATATAGAGACCTTCACGCTCTGGCTTCATAACACTAATACCATTATCAGTAGCGTCGATACACTTTACGAGCCTCTGCTCTATAGCCCCTGCCGCCTCTTTGCTCCCTGAAAGCTCTTCCCCGTATTGCTTCCACACCAACCCAAATGAGGCATATGGTATGCCGTCTTCTCGTACTCCTGCTCCCCCTTCCTGATGATGGTCAAAGCGGTTTGTCTCTGGATCATAGACCCCGCCCACATCCACCACATGCGTTGCGTTTTTTATAACCTCTGGGTCTCTTGTACGTACCACCTCCACGCCATACTTCTCCCCTGACAATTCTTTATTATATTTTTCCTCAATCATAAGAAGAAGTGTGGCGACAGCAAAGACATCGTCAGCATGAAAACTTCCATTGTGGACTGCGATTGTTATTTTATTTTTTTCCATATTTTAAAATTAAATTAATAGGACTGATTGGTCAAATAAGTCGAGTTGGTCTTGTGCCTGTGTAAAGTCTTATTGGTCAAATAGGTCTTAATCCAATATGACACAATAGGTCAGATATGACCGATAGGTCATATGAGGTGCATAGGTCAGATAGAGGACTTAAGCTGATAGGACATACATAAGTCAGATAGGTCTTATAGGCCGGATAAGTCCTGTGTGACTAATACATCTTATTAAAATCATCCGCATGTGCGGATGATTTGATTTAAAATTTTTTGTATATGTAAGTAGCGGTCAGTAAGTAAACAAAACATGAGAGTGCCATCACCGGAATAGTGATGTATCCATATTCCATGACATAGAGCTTACTGCATGCTGCCCCCTCTTGGGTACAAGGCAGTATGGACTTCCCTCCCCAGAGGATGAATGAGTGGTACAGGGTCAAAAGAAAACCAAGTACTGAAAGAGGAAGAAGTGTATTTACAATATTTGAATCTTTCTTCCATAATGCACAGGCCGTAAGAAGTACCTGCGGATACATGAGGATGCGTGTCCACCAACAAAGCTCGCACGGTGGGAAGCCTACAATATTTGAATAAGCGAGACTTCCGACAAATGCTGTGGCGCTGACAACAAAGAGCACGAGGGTTATATTTTTTTTAAGATAATTTTTAGCTCCCCTCTCTACATCTCCTGATACATTGTACGCAATCAAAAATGCGACAAAAATAATATTGGACACCAAAGTCGCAGTGACTATAGTGGGAGATGCGATTGATTGTAAAAGAGTTGCTTCCATGGAAATTAGTTTGTTACTACGGGAAGCGCGCACCCTGTTTTTGTTGCAAGGTCAGCGAGCTCGACTGTACCTGTGGTACTTGAAGCATTTGTGAAAGTCCATGTAGGATAACTCTTCACCTCTTTTTCTTTACATATCGGTGTCTGACTTTGTCCATCTGGAGTTGAACACTCTACATAAGGCAAGAGCTTGGCACTGCTTCCAAACATTGCCTTTTGGTCTCGACAATGTGGACACCAAAATGCACCGTAAAACTTTGCTCCGCTGTCTGTTATACACTGAGCAAATGTGTCATATATACTCGGTGCTGTGTTTTTTCTTGCAAAAAAAGCACCACCAAGCACTACTACCAACACCGCTAAAATGATAAGGATTTGCTTTTTCATATACCCCTATTATAGCACTTTCTTTTTTCTTTTTCTATAGAAAACGAAGGCTCCAAAGGCGAGAATTATGACTAGAAGTACGAGGTTTTCAACTTTTCCTATCACCCCTGCATACTCCATATAGAGTGCTCCCACCTGCCAACCCACAACCCCTAAAAACAATGCTTTGAAAAATGCTCCGATCAGTGTAAGAACAATATATTTTTTTACGGGCATGCGCGTGACACCACAAAATACCGCTATCAAAACACTTGGTATGATAGGAAATACTCGTGCGAGTATGATGGACCATTCGTCATATGAACCGCTTTGAAACTTGGTATTGACCTCCTCTACATCTTCCCAACCTACACCAAACCACTTTCCATACCGTAATAAAAAAGGCTTTCCTCCTTTGTACGCAAGTGCATAGATGACCAAAGAACCAAGAGTCAGGCCGAGTGCTGCAGGTATCACAACGGTAAAAAATAAAGTCTGTAGAAGAGCTAGTGTAAGTGGACCCTTCAGGAATAAAAACCCTGAACCAAGCAAAATACCTGCAGAAGGTATGGGCACTACCACCTCTTCGAGCACTTCGGCAAGAAAAACACCCCAGCCTCCGAGTGGTACTACAAACTTTTCAAGTAAATTTACAGCTATTGAAATCATTAGGTTGATTATATCAGAATCTTTAAAAAATAACTTTGCCTAGGAGATAGAATCAAAAGTCTGTTTATTAAAAAAATCCCTCACGGGATTTTTTTAATTATTTTTTATGATGCGGTGCGTTTATCATTCCGCATTTTTTGTATTTGTAGACTTCACCTGTCTCCGGGTTTACTGCTCCACATGGACACGGGTCATTTCTCCCCACCATATCTGCGACCCCATCAGCACTTACTTGTTTTTCTGTGGTCAGTGCCTCTGCACCTTCTCTGGTCTCCCTGAGCTCAGGTGTAGTTTCTTGTGCAAACAAAGTTTGTGGCTGTATTTCGGGGATGAGTTTTAGGATCTGGTTTTCAATAGAAACTTCCATCTCTTTAAAGAGCCTCAAGCCTTCTCGTTTGTATTCTGTGAGTGGGTCACGCTGTCCGTATGCACGCAAGTTTACACTGCTTCGCATATAGTCCATCACCTCCAAATGTTCTACCCAATACATGTCCATGGTCTGAAGTACAATCTGTCTAACAACACCAAGCACAGCCTCTTTATCTGAGCCGAGCTTTTCTGTAATCGCCTTTCTGTCTTCTTCTGTAAGTTTGTGAAGAAGCGGCTCAACAAATTCCCCTACAGCATCCACCCCTCCCGTCAAAACCTTATTTCTTCGTTCGTAAAAAATCTTACGTTGATAGTTTAGTACATCATCAAATTCAAGTACGTGTTTTCGTGCATCAAAATTAAATCCTTCTATTTTCTCTTGAGCTTGCTCTATTGAACGAGTGATAAAGCTGTTTTCAATAGCCTCATCATCGGGCACTCCGAGTTTTGTCATCATTGACTTCAAGCGATCTCCTCCAAATACACGCATAAGCGTATCTTCAAGAGACACGAAGAACTGTGTCTCACCTGGGTCACCCTGGCGCCCTGAGCGCCCTCGAAGTTGGTTGTCTATACGACGAGCATCATGACGTTCGGTACCGAGCACAAAGAGTCCTCCGAGCTCTTTTACTTTTTCAGACTCTTCATGTGTCGATGGATTTCCACCGAGTTTAACATCCACTCCTCGTCCAGCGAGGTTGGTTGCGATAGTTACAGAACCTTTTTTTCCTGCTTGAGCGATAATCTCCCCTTCTCGTGCATGGTTTTTAGCATTCAATAATTCATGTGGAATACCTTCTGCTTTTAAAAATTCAGACAAGAGCTCATTGCGCTCAATAGAAACTGTACCAACAAGTACCGGCTGACCTTTTTGCCATCGTTCTTTTACTTCTCGAGCAATAGCTTTAAACTTTCCTATTTCTGTTTTAAAGATAAGGTCATTTTTGTCGATACGTGCTACCGGTTTGTTTGTAGGAACAGAAACAACATGAAGTCCATACACCTTGAAAAACTCTTCAGAAGATGTGCGGGCAGTACCGGTCATACCTGAGAGTCTGGTGTAGAGTCTAAAATAATTTTGAAATGTAATCGATGCAAAAGTCTTTGACTCTTTTTGAATAGACACTTTTTCTTTTGCCTCGATAGCCTGATGAAGTCCTTCTGACCATCGACGGCCTGGTTGGAGACGGCCAGTAAATTCATCGACAATAATAATCTCATCGTCTTTAACTACATATTCTTTGTCGTTGATAAAGAGTGCACGAGCTTTGACCGCAGTCTCCAAATGGTGCACGTACTTGATACCTTTTTCTGTATAAATATTTTCTACACCGAGTAGTTTTTCTGCGTGCGTGATACCCGCATCTGTGAGTGATATGGACTTGTATTTTTCATCCACGGTATAGTCTGTTTCAGGACTAAGCTTTGATGCAATGTCTGCGAATCGAGCGTAGAGTTCTCCTGAGTCAGATGATGGTGCAGAGATGATGAGTGGTGTTCGTGCTTCGTCGATCAAGATAGAGTCAACTTCGTCGACAATAGCAAAATGATGACCGCGCTGTCGGAGACGCGCTGTTTCGTATTCAATATTATCTCTCAAGAAGTCAAAACCGAATTCATTGTTTGTACCGTAGGTAATATCTGCGGCATACGCTTCTTTTCGCGTACATGGTCGAAGGAATTCATTGACCACTTTAAATGAACCGACTTGGTCGCGCTCTGTATCTTTTTCAACATGAGTTGAGTCATAAAGAAAAGATTCGTCGTGGTTGATCACTCCCACCGAAAGACCAAGTGCATCATATATCTGCCCCATCCAGCTTGCATCACGACGAGAGAGATAGTCGTTAACGGTAACCACATGCACTCCGAGACCTGCAAGTGCTTGTGTGTAGACCGGTAGTGTTGCAACAAGCGTCTTTCCTTCTCCTGTTCGCATTTCAGGAATACCTCCTTGATGGAGTATCAAACCTCCCAAGAACTGAACATCGAAATGTCTTTGACCAAGTGTGCGTTTAGACATTTCTCTTACCAGCGCAAAGGCTTCTGGTACAAGCGAGTCGATGGTCTCACCTTTTGTGATACGTTCTTTAAATAAAGCTGTCTTTGCTTTTAGTTCTTCAGATGAAAGCTTTATATAGTCTTCTTCGTACGAGTTTATACGCTCCACGAGTGGTTGGAGTTTCTGGATTTCTTTATCGTTTTGACTGCCAAATATTTTACTGAAAATACTCATATATGTCGGGTTTATACTGTCTTTGTTGGTTTATTCTAGCACAAAAAAGAGCCCCATGCACTCTCTCTTTGACCCCCTTGCCCTATCTCGACTTATAGACGCACTCGACACATAATTTGCTTTAAAAAAAGTAAAACAAAAAACCGCCCGATTAAAATCGGACGGTTTTTTGAGAAATTACTTTTTCTTTTTTGCTGCTACTTTCTTCTTCTTTGGAGCTGCTTTTTTTGCAACTTTCTTTACAACTTTCTTTTTTGCTGCCATGTTATTTTTTTAGCATCTTCCGTTGCCGGTCGACACAAAATAAATTAATTTTTAAAAGTTCGTAATAAATATTTTCACATTTATTATTCCGACCTGCGTTAATTATCATACGAGTTTGATTCCATTACAATATTTTTTTAATAAATGTTGTGGATAACTTTTTTTTATTTTACATAAAAAATAATTCTGATTTCTCAGAATTATTTTTTAAAATTATTTTTTTCTTAGACTTTCAGATATGAAAGTTTTATTTACTCAACTCTTTAATATAGGAATCCCCTTGTAACTTAAATTCAGGATACTCCTTGATCAAATTTTGAATGATCGCAATGGCTTGTTGTTTCTGACCAATCTCTGCATATACACCTGCAAGCGTGAGTAAGTTTTGTGGATTCTTTGGATCTGCTTGTATACGCGCACTGAGTATTGCGATTACTGTTTGATAGTCTTTCAAGTCTGCAAATGTTCGCAAGATTCGGTCATCACTGATCGCACGCAAACCGAGCTCTGCAAGCATTTTCTGTGCGACATCTTTCTTACCAGCGTAGAGTGCACCGATCGTGTAGATAATATCTGCATCTTGGAAACGTGGTTCAAGTAAGTAACCTTTTTCAAAATACTCAAATGTTTTTGCATAATCTTTTTTACCCAAGTAACTTGAGCCGAGTTCAAAGTACATTGTTGGTTTCTTTGGAGAATACTTGACCGCATTTTCTAGATGAGCGATTGCTTTGTCGTACTGTCCTGTTCGATTGTAGAACGAACCTGCGAAAAGAAGGTAACGCGCATCTTCTGGTGCTTGTTTTACTTTTGCTTCCACCTGCACTTCTGTAAAGGTAAGGAAATCCTGTTTCAACGCATCTGACACTTCACCTTGAAGTAGCTGTGAAGTGGCAGGCACGAGCTGTTCGAGTGCTTCACTTTGACCAAATGAATTGTACGCAAATGTTTTCTTGAAGTACTCCAGGTTTTTTGCAGGACCTTCTTTCTGAGGACTGATAGCGTAAATGAGATTAGTAGATGCGCTGATCGCTGGCACATTTACAAAGTAAACCAATGCAACAAGTGCGAGAGCTGCTACAGGTATTGCTACATAGGTAAAGGTATCTTTACCTAATGTGCGTGTCGTAAGACGCGCCCAGAGACCCTGGTGAACACTTCTCCCGTGAACATAGGCAAGAAGTGAGAAGAAAATAATATAACTTACGAGATTGTCGAATACGAAGAAGTTATGAAAGAAGTACGCTGCGAGAAATCCTGTAAAGATTGCTTTTTCTTCAAGACTAAAGTCTGACTTTTTCCACATGAAATACAATAGTGCTCCATACAAAGAAAGATATGAGAGAAGTCCAAGGATACCTCCTGCGATAAGCCAGTCGAGCACTACGTTGTGTGTGCGGTCAAACCACTGCTCTTGTCCATACATGAGTGGGTTGTAATTTTTATTAAATACATAGTTGAAGTTTTCCTGTCCCCAACCGAGTATTGGTCGCTCTTTGAAACCTTCAATAGCCATCGGCCACACATAATATCGTCCTTGTGTTTTGATTTCGGCAAATGAGAGTGTAGAGAAACGAGAAAGCACAGGGCTCTTTTGCACAAACTCTGTATTTCTTATTCCTGCAAATATGAGGACTAAGAGTACAATACATGCCCCAAAGCCTATAGCGATTTTCCTTACCTGAGCGTTTGCTCGCTCTTTCCATGCAATAATACCTACAGTAATGAGCGCTCCGCCAATGAGTCCAAGTATTGCACCTCGAGTTGCGGTAAAATAAAGTATGACACCTTGACCCAGAAAAAGAGCTCCGTAGATCCATCGCCACATTTTTTCTTTTGCTGTGAGGAAAAAGTTTGCAGACAGAAACATATGGAAAACCATGTAGATAGCCAAATATGATGCATTACCAAATGTAGCATCAACACGTACTCCTCCTTGGTTTATAACAGCTTGACCTGAGAGTTGGTAAAAGCCATAGAGAGACATGAGTCCTGAAGCAACGAGAGATGTGTTCCAAAATTTGTCCCACCACTCTTTTGTATGAAAGACACTACTCGCCACTATATAGTAGACAGCGAGATGTGCGATAAGCACAAAACCTTCCATTCGCTCGTAGTTTGACCACAGACTCTTAAACGGATTTTCTCCGAGTAGATCTGCCAACAAGACTACTCCCGTAAAGACAAGCACTGCTTTTGTAATAAGAGAAAACTTTGGTCGATACTCGACATCGATAAGTGCGAGAAGCACATACAACACCGCCACTATTTCAACAATAATTCGAAACGCAAAGCCTTTGCCGGTGATAAACGGAAAGAGCATGCTTGAAGAAACAATAAACGGCACAAACGGGACCGCAAAAAGTCCTCCAATCACTCCCCACTTTAAAATATTTTTGATGTTCATATAAGGAGTATTGTATCAAAGGCATGTCTTCATCGCTAGTCACTCCTGTGATACTATCAACGTATGCTACTCGACATAAAAAACAAACTCGGCCAAAGACTACAAAACACATTTGGTATAGACATACCGTACCTCTATACCGGGACCAAATGGAACCTCGTCTTTCAAATACTTGCATCTGGAAGCACTTTTCTAGCGGGACTTGCTTTTGCAAACTGGGTAAATCCAGAAGTATATGCTCAATATAAATATGTGTTTACTGTCGCTGCCCTCTTGAGTTCCTTTGCACCACTTGGCCTTGCCATGAGTGTAATGAAGTACACAACTCAAGGGGCAGACAACTCTCTTTCATTTGGTTTTAACAAAAATATTATATGGAGTATACCTTTCACCTTGATCTCCCTTGCAACTGCAGGCTATTATTTTATACATGGAAACCAAACACTTGGATTTGGCATTGGTCTTATCGGGATAAGCTACCCACTTATTAATGGTCTCACTTTTTTTGCTTCATTTTTAAATGGTCAACAAAAATTTAGAGAATCTTCTCTCTATGCTGGAAGTATAAACGCAGGTGTTTCTGTAGCTTTAATACTATGGTTATTGCTAGTGAAAGATACTCGGTTTGTAGACTACCCTCTTCTTCTTATTATTGTTAGTCTTTCTGCAACAATACTACTAAACGCGGGTGCATACGTGTATATAAAAAAATTTGTAACTAAATTTCAAGAATTTAATGCAAAAGAATTTGTATCCTACGGTCTTCACCAGAGTGCGCTTTCTTTTTTGGGAGTTGTTGCTTCACAAATAGATAAAATTCTAGTGTTCCAAATAATAGGAGGTATGCCTCTTGCACAATACCTCTTTGCAATCGCAATACCTGAACAAATTCGTAGTGTTTTTAAAGGCTTTTCTCGACTTATTTTTACACGTTTTGAAAAACGAAGTCTCGAATCTATTAAAAAAGGAATGCTTAAATATATTTTACTTGCACTTGGAGCCACTATTGCCGTAGGCGCTCTCTATGCTCTTGCTGCACCATATATATTTTCACTATTTTTTAAACAATACATCGATGCGGTAAAATTTTCTCAAGTTTTTGCTTTGAGTCTCTGTACAATCGCATCTATACTTCCTCAAACAGCGCTTCAGGTTAAGGGCTACAATAAACAACTTTATATTTTTACTGTATCAAGTAATACCATCCAGATTGGATTAAATATACTCTGTATTAGCATATGGGGCCTCTGGGGTGCCGTATACTCTCAGCTTATCGGCAGAACACTATCTTTCTTTATCGTGACTATACTTTTTTACTGGTCTAAAGCAGAGACATTTACCGACTCCCCTGAGTTAGCGGAGGAAAACTCGAATTAAAAGCTTGAGCATTACTTTTATTTTCTTGAGAGAGAAGATAGGATGAGTAAGATAAAAAGAAGCATGCTCACCGAGTTGTTTACAGTGAATTTTAAACAAAGGAATAGGGTTTTTTCGAGGGGCAGTATTGCTCAAGTGATTTCCTTTTGGATTAAAGTGAATACGCGTACTTTTTTCTTTAAAGTATCTAATACCTTTTTTGTCTCGAGCAAGCAAACTCATGGTATACGATTCAAATCCATTTAATGTTTCAGGAAATAGGTATCGAGGATTTTTGAATAAAGACTTTCTAAACACTGGCTTGCAGTCACCTTTGAGACCGAACTTGGTCATGGTGTCTTCATATGTAGGGTCATACAATAGAGCACCTTCTGTAAACTGAAAGCCTCCATCAACACATGTTGTGCCGTTGTATATAATCGAATTAAAATACATAACATCTATGTTTAGAGGAAGTGTATCGATCTTCTCTGACACAGAAGCGATTGCTCCCGAAAGAAGTTCATCGTCATCATCGAGACAAAAAATCCACTCTCCTCCTGCCTCCTTAATCCCTCGATTGCGCGCAGCATTTACACCTCTGTTTGTCTCCTGCTGTATATAAAACATAGGCACAGGGCTTTTCTGTAAATATAGATCTACAACTTTTTTAGTTTCTGGCGTACTCGCATCATCGATCACTACAATCTCAAAATCACCTTTTTGCGCAAACACACTTTCAAGTGCTCGACTCAAAAGGTTCGGCCGATTGTACGTTGGAATAATAATGCTAATTTTCATGTAGCCAAGCTATATTAAGCCCCTTCCCAAAACAAAGGCTTTTTAAAATTAAAATCAGGAATCTCAGAAAACACTACTTTTTTAGTCCCTTCTTGATCTTTGAAATCGAGTTTAAAATCTTCCAAAAAGACATCTGAAAATTTTGATTTCCTGTTATAGATAGCGTTGTATACGGTCGGTATTCGGGCAACAGTAAAGCCCATCATCTGCGCCACAACAGCATCGATATACGCAGGGTTTTCTCCTGCCAAAAGAATCCCGAGAGGTTTAGGTGTAGGCTCAAGCGGACCCTGACCTTCACCTGCAATGATACCGTCAACTATAGTAAGGATCTTTAGAGGCTTAGCTCCATCAAAATAGGCAATATGGTTGAGGTCGAGAGTAGTACGCCATATAGTATCATTCCCTCTCCAACTTCCCGCTGAAATATTTTCTTTATCTACAATATTTGCCAAGGCCCATAGGTACTGAAGTGCTCGCATCAATATTTTTCTTTTAAGAACCGAAAAGTTATTGATATTTTCCCATACATAATCATAGAGATCTTCATAGCGAGCACGAAGCCAGCTTGAGCGAGAGTAGTTGTCTCCTCCTTCAAAATACGAACCTTTGATGTGATGTGGTAAAAACTCTTTGTGACCATTGATACCTACCAAGTTCTTCATTGAACATGTAAGACCTGCCTTAATATGCGTCTTCATTTTTGGCATATTTATAAAAAAATCAGCCTCATGAATACGTCGAGAGACCAAGTATTCATGAATACCCTTTTGATGATGCGGAGCCATCAAACTTCTTTTATACTTTGTAACCCTAAATCTATCTGAATATTTTGAAACATCTTCAAGTAAACTCTCTTTACCCAGATCAACAAGTCTGTATTCTGAACTCTCTTTAAAATTTTGAACCTTTGGTTCATGCGTATCTGAACTACGTATCGTAGTGAGCCTCCAGTCTTCAATGACAATATCCATATCTGGATACTTTTTAAGCACACTTTCTACCAACTCATCAATTCGGATTTCTTTTCTAAGGTTAGAGAAATTACAATTTTGAAGCGGTGCATCAGCAATCACTATCTTCCCTTTTCCTTCCATAGCGACAAGCAAAAAATCAATTACGTATTTAATCAGAGATGTGTGGGTAATAAGAGAAGATATGTCGTATCCGAGTGGGTTTCGATCTCTTACCCAGTTTGGTTTGATCAATACAGTTTGACCAGGTTTTACATATGAAGAAAAAGGATTTTCTCTTGAAAGGCCGAGACCTTCTAAAAGATCTCTGAGGTTTTTCTCTAATTCTCCACCTGAAGCATACGGAAAATCCGGGTACATCTCGCCCGTCTGTACACAAGAAACTTGAGGATTAAAATGTTTTTCTGTCATATATATAAGCTACCAATATGTTCCGAGTGTAAAATCAAACTCTTCTGGTGTAAATTTTTCCATCCCTGAGCCAGGATAGTGTGTCATTTCTCCGAAATATACATCTTCTTTGATAGTATAAAGATCAATACGTATATAATCAAATCCTGCCGACAAGAGGGTTGCGAGTTTGAGCATTTTATCCAAATTCTCCGGTCTTTCTTTCTCTGGACCCTGTGGAAACTTTAAAGTAACCGGCAGATAGTTCCAGTCTTTGTCATAGAGTGTTCGTGAATGATTAGAAAAACGGTCAAAGTCTACCTGGATAAAAACACACTGGCCTTTCACCATATGGAACTTATAATCTTTTGGTATATTACCGTCTTCATCTCGAAGAAGACGCTCCACCACCACCATTTTATTTTTTATTTTTTTGTATGCCCACTCATGCTTTAATATGCCATAGGGTATTGCAATCTGTTTCTCGAGACTTGAAATAATATGTTCCCTGTCTGGAATTTGGTTTTTCTCAACAATAAAATGCGGACCGGAATTGTGGTTTGCTTTTATAATGTATTCACCAGAGAGCGTGTCGAAAGGGATTGTTTGCAGATCACTTGTCGCATAGAGAAGTGGTATTAAAACCTTGCTCGACTCCTCTTCTCCAAGAATTTTTTTTATATACCCTCTTACTGCATATTTATCAGACACAACAGCCAACAAGGGGTTGCGGTCATAGAGTTTTTTGTACACAATATGTTCACTAAAACTTCGTGGATGCTGTATGTTAGGAACATAGCCCACTTTGGATTCAAATCTTTTTTTCTCTACACTATAGCCTGTCAGGACTTCGCAAACATCGAACAATACTCCTCTTACACGATAGACAATCGGGGAATTCCAGAGAGGTCTAAAGAATGATTTCATAGGTTCCATACACAATATATGGTATCACCCAAAAGACTCTCTTTCAATGAGCTATTTTTTCTGTGCGATACAGAGTAAATACGGACTCGTGGAGGCAAAATGCGAACTGTAACTTTTAAAAAGTACTCTAAGGAAAAAGTCTACGGGACGCTGAAGTACGAGAAGCACTCGGTACAAGCGATACTTCCATACCGCATCAGTATTAAAGAGACCTATACTAAAAAGACCCACATAATCGCAATACATTTTTTTAAATTCTTTATCTGGAAAAAGATTGTTGAAAGATTCTTTATTCATAATACTTATATTATGAAGGTCGTACGACTTTTTATTTAGATATTTTGCTAGGATTTTATTTATCCCACTAAGGTTTGGTATCATCACCATGAGAGTCCCACCTGACATAAGAAGGTTTGCGTGCAGGTCTACAACTTCTTTTACATTATCAAAATGCTCAATAAAGCCTCTCGAAAAGACAACATTGTATTGTTCTCTATTTTTCTCCTGAAACTCTGTATCAAAAAAATCTGCAAACAATATAGTTGATGTATCTAATCCTGCTTTTACAAAATTTTCTTTTGTCAGTTGGACACCTTTTTCTGAATACTCTACTCCATAGGGTTTGTAACCATATGATGTATTAAAATGCATGAGATATTTACCTGGAGCACAGCCCACTTCCAAAACTTTATACGAAGGGTTGTGTGGGAGATATTTTTTAGCTAACACTTCCCATATAACAAAATTACTATGATCACGCGTAAGACGCTTGAGCTTTTCTTTGAAGATAGCAGAGAAAGAGTGGCGTGTTGTTCTTTCCGGCATATCTTGATATATAGAGTCCCAGTAGGTTTTATCTGATAGTTTTTTCATGCTCTATATCTTCTTATATACCTTTATCATCTGGAAATCTTTTTTCATGAAAGGATGTGCGAGCAAGAAAAATGTATGAGTAAGAGTGTACAGGCTATAAGAAAAGAGCATAAATACACAATCACTTATTTTTTTACTTTTTTTGTATCGCTTAAGAAGGTGTAGCATCCCTATTTCATACTTAAGAGGTGGAATTCTTAAATATGACTCGCGTTCAAGAACAAAACCTTGTTTCTCCACGAGAAGATCCATATTTGTCGAATTGAACTGATGAAGGTGATACGGCGGTGTGACCGAAGACCACGGAATGCCAAACCAATAGTAAAACTGCAATGTGGTACGGGACCACAAACAGTCAATATTTGGTGTCGTGATGATCAAAATCCCCTTCGTATTCAAGAGTTTGTGACACTGCTCTATCATAAGACGAGGGTTTGTCACATGTTCAATAAGCTCACCTAGAAAAACCACATCAAACGATGCACTTTCCAAAGGCGCGTCTTCAAGAAAACCTGTAAACACTTTCAGACCCTGACTTTTCGCATACTCAGATGTTCGTTCATTTACCTCTACACCCTCAGCGTCAAAACCTCTTTTTTGTGCCCAATACGTAAGCTGGCCGTTACCGCACCCCACATCAAGAAAATGAGAAGCGGGTTTTAGTTCTTGTGCATAATCGAGCACTACCTTACAGCGAGGATACTCTGGTCTGACTGTAAGGTCCTCTACCCTATTTGACTGATAGCCCGATTCGTACGAATACAATTTTTTCTGAAGACTCTCTGGTGTCGCAAGCGGATACACAAACACAAGGTCGCACGTAGGACAAAGATACAAATCATGCTGATCTTTATTCATAAAAAAATCAGAGCGACTGTTGCAAATATGACATTCTGGTTTTACGAGAGTGTTGTTCATATATGAAGTATATCCTTTACCTTTTGTATATGCACCTCATTTGAAAAAATATTTTTTACTCGTTCTCTACCGTTTGTACCTAAAAGTTTTCGAGTCTCCTCGAAGGTGAGCAGTTCTTTTAGTGCCGAAGCAAACTGGGCACTCTCCCTGCGAGGCACTGTAAAGCCTGAAATGCCGTTTTCTATGATTTCAGGCACTGCACCCACTGCTGTAGCCACAGAAGGCACGCCATAAGACATTGCCTCGAGGAGCACATTTGGACACCCCTCTTGGTCAGAAGAAAGCGCAAAAATACTTGCTTCTTGGTACTGTTTTTCCACTTCAGAATGGTTCATACTTCCGAGGAAAACTATAGCGCCCTCTAGTGAGTTTTTATGTACCCACTCTTCAAGCGCTCCTTTCAACACACCAGAGCCTACGATACGAAGCTCAGTATCAGGGAATGATGCATGAACTTGAGCAAACGCTTCAAAAAGCATCATATAATTTTTCTTCGGGGTAAGACTTCCCACTGCGAGGATTATCTTTTTTTCATGAGTGTAGTTTGAGTCTACTGTGGGTGTAGAAACACCATTATAAAGTATGGCTATTTTATTTGCGTACCACATCTGATATGAAAGCATCGACTTTTTTACTTCTTCTGAAACGGCAACAAGAGAATGTACCCTCCAATTCATGAGTGCATCAGAAATTTTATGTAACACTGATTTAAATTCAGTTGTATTTGCTTCTCGCGTCACCAAACGAACACGAGGTAAAAACAAAGCAACCACACGAGCCACAAATGTAGCGTCGTGTAGTGTTGCGTACAACACACGTGTCCGAATCTGTTTTACTATTTTTACTATCCGCACATATGCACGATAATCAAAAATATTTTTTGCGTTTATAAAATAGATATGCGAAGAGCCGATCTCAAGGTCTTTTGCAAGCGGGCTTTTATCCATATCTCCATACAAGATAATGAAAGAAACATTGTACCCTTGTCTTGCAAGTGCGTTTGCATCATTTACGAACACTCTCTCTGCTCCACCTTGCCCTAAATTGTTGATGAAAAAAACAACAGATTGGTCCATATGTATTATTTTATTGCATATACAAAATACCCGGCAGTTGTATTTCTTTTTGTTGTGGTAGAAAAAAGAGTATCAAGAGCTTTTGTAGTTGGCTTCAATAACCACTGAAGCTTGTGCTGGAATGGAACAAAAAATGCCAAGGCTTTAAAATATCCACCAAATTTACAGAGCTCAACTTGTGAAAAGTCTCGACAGAGATACTTCAACGAATCATCAAAAAACCTCCACATATCGGGGTAATGACCTTTACGTGCGTGGTATGGATATATAGAAGGTACATAGATAAAAAGTTTTCCCCTTTTCTTTAAAATTCGATACATCTCTTCGGTCGCTTTCACTGGGTTGTTTACATGCTCAAGAACAGAACTACAAATAATAGCATCAACACTTTCATCCAAAAGCGGGATAGCATGAATATCTCCTACGATTGTAGGGTTGGTCGTCGCATCATAATCCATTGTTTTATATTCAGTATGCTCAAAGAGAGGTTTGTACTTACTGAGCCATTTTTGAAATTTATCTCCCCCACCCACATCGAGGATAATTTTTTCTTTACTTATTGCATGCATTTTCTCGTCTACAAATTGTGTATAGTTCATGGTGGATACGTTAAAAATAATTATTTTCTACAATCGTAAATTGTGGCGTGAACGTTTTTGTCTGTATCAGAATATATCACCTGACATGTATTAAAATAATTCATATACATGGTATCTTTTCCGATCCGCGGAATATCTATATAGAGCACGTGTCCGCTAAATGTAGAGAAATATTTTTCATATTCTGCACTAAACTGCGGGGTGGCATACATACGTCTTGCGTATTTCCCTGTCTCTCGTATTTCATATCCACCGATATCATTATAAACCACAACCTGCGTAATATCTTTATTTTCAATAATAAAGTTCTTTGCGTTTGCAAAAAGACCATACGGACTACCGTTAATACGTCCATATACGTACTCTTCTATAAACACTCCGTTGTAAAGAATACCGAGCACCAGCAAGAAAAAAAGTATGACCTTTTTAAATCGAGGTTTAGTGCGAACAAACAAGACAAATAAAAACGAAATGACCCAGGTGATACCAATTAGAAAAAATGACATATAGAAACCAGTAGGACCCGAACCTCCTGTAAACGGAAAGAGGAAGTTCCAATGCATTGAAGTTATTGCATTAATCCATTCGGCCTTTGGGTGTTGTGGTGGCACACTGTGTGCCAAAAACTGAGAACCGAAGATGATAGAACTGAGTAGCAAAATAAACACAGTGTCTCTTTTTTGAATAGCCACCCTTCCATCTGAAGATTCAGACTCTTTTGCAAACACAGACCCTACAATAAAACACAGCGGTACAACCAAAAAAGCAAAATATCGATCAAGCGCTCCAATAGAGAAATCAAACAAAAAAAGGTAAAACACGAGACCGTACCCAATAAACAACCAGAATATTCTGTTTTGCTTATACAGCTCTTTCGTGGAAAGCAATGGAACAAGTACTAAAAAAGGTGAAAGATACATCAGCGCTTTTGCAAACTGTATCCCCGTCTGAAACCATCCGCGGTGTGAAAATTTAATAAAAGTATCCCAATATCCTATTGACCATCCGAGTCTAAAAAACGGAAACAAAAACTGAGAAAGATACACGAGTAAACCAAGACTAAGTAGCCCTACGACACTATACCCAAGAGACAACAGTATCTTTTTCTTATTTTTAAAATATCCTTTTTCTAAAAAGAAATCTGTTGCGAATACTCCGATAGGAATAATAAAACTAAGCTTTATAAGAAAACCGAGTGCTATTGAAATAATAAAACCAAGTAACCAAAATATCGTACTTTTTGAGACGCGATACTCTTTTGATTTAAAATTCAAATAGCAAACGAGTGCAGAAAGAAAAAAGAACACCATCACCGCACCGTCAACATCCACCGTCAGTGACGCAAGTAACCCATAAAAAGAAAATGTGAATAATCCAGAAATCCACAACGAACCTCTTTTCCCAAACATTAGATACCCCGCGTATGCAACAAGAAGAAAATTTAACACACTAAAACCCAGGGGTATCATTCGGAAATTATCATATCCAATTGCATGACCTCCTACACGATAGATCAACTCCGTAAGCGGTGGATGTGGCACACTCCCTGGTGCAAACACTGCAGGGTTGGCGTAGAGTGGCCATTTATATTCGTCTTGATGGTACGGAATATCAAGACCCGGGAGACGAAGTGTTAAAAATGAGATAAACAGCACCGCGAGAATAATCCAGTATTGATGGCCTACAAACCACTGTTTAATTGATGTCATAGTGCTCTTATGCTACCACATTCCATATACGCTCAAAGTATTGCTTTTTTTATTTTTTATGTTTAATTTTTAGAAAAACAATTTTGCAAAACCAAGTATTCCCTGCTTCCATGGTACTCGATGTGACACTCCACTTTTTCCTTCAAAATCTTTTCTGTGTTCAAGATACCACTTATAATTTCTTACCAAGGCGTCTTTATTTGAATATGTTGGTGCATATCCAAGCACCTCCTCTGCTTTTTGTATAGACACAAAACTATCTTTAGATGCAGTCTCGTAGACCCATTTGTAGAGTGGTGAAATGTGCAACAACTCAAGAAGCCTCAGAGTCCAGATCATTGGAGTTGCAGGAAAACCTGATATTTTTTTACCAAACCCTGCTTCATCGAGCACCGCCTGGTAGTCTTCTTTCATTGTCATAAATTCTTTCGCTCCAAAATTAAATACATCATTTGCTTTAGACGCATCCACAGTTGCAGCAAGGTATATTCCTTCACAAAAATCTTCAACATCCATGAGCTGGTATCTGTTTTTGCCGTTACCAATCATAGGAAAACCGTGACCTGTCGAAGCCCAATCATAGAACAATGCAAATACACCTAGTCGCTCAGGACCTATGAAAGACTTTGGTCGAAGTATTGGCACTACCAAACCTTTTTTTCTAAAATTTTTACAAATCTCTTCAGCTGCTATTTTAGCTTTGCCGTACTCACCAACACCATCGAGTTTATCTGTCTCAAAAAGCGGATGGTGGTCTGGAATGCCGTATACCGCTGTTGAAGAAATATGCACCATACGCGCTACCCCGTTATCGAATGAAGCCTGACACACGTTTCTCGTACCATCGATATCTGTTGTTCGGATATCCTCTGTACTATACAATGGCAATGCCGCTGCCGTATGCACTACAATATCAGCACCCTTCATGCTTTCTTTCAGAAAATCAAAATTTCTAATATCACCGATTATCGACGTAACTTTATTTTTTTCAGGGTAGTCAAAAGGCAACAAGTCATATATTATTACCTCATGTCCTCGACTCAAAAGATGTCGAGTCAAATTTATTCCCAAAAAACCAGATCCTCCTGTTATAAAATATTTCATAGTCAAAATATATCACGACTTTATAGAAACAAAAAACAGGTTGGCATACTGCCAACCTGTCACTCTTCATATTTGTCATATTTGTCCCATCAAGAGCTTCGCAATAAGCACTGCCCGGGAAGCATACTCCCAAGGAATATACCTCCACACAGACTTACACCACCATTGAGCACCCTCGCGATCAGACCCATCGTACGGGACTGATTCACACCTAGCAGACACCAAAGGGTTTAAACGATAGTATCGAGCAAGTAACGAAATCCTCCGAACATGGTGTGGATGTCCCACCAGTACCACAGTTGATCCTTTGCCTAATTTAAGAACTTCAGCGGCAATCCAGCGGACCAGCACATGAGTCTGCACCCACGCTCCGGCTTGTGATCGATACCTCACCGAACAAACCCGTGAATCAAGTATGTCTACCTGTTCACCTTGACCTAAGAAGGCTAACCCCACTTGCTTACATATTTTTCCTGCAATGTCTGCAATTTGAGCATTAGACACATCAGGTGTTTCGTTTGGTAAATACCGATTAAACGGTGCCGCAATAACTGCAGTAGCACCATCAAAATCTTTCGAATACATCGCCTTCAGCCTAGGGTTTAAAAGCCCGCATACCAACTGAAATTTACTCATAAACTCCCCTTGCCTTTTGTTATATAAAAATGAACAAGCTGTAAAGCACAGCTGCGGCGTATATACCTGCACACACATCGTCGAGCATTACAGCCCACGGACTTTGTGTGTTGTCGAAATACGATGCTGGCCACACTTTGATGACGTCAAAAAAACGAAATACAATAAAAAGTAAACCGTAGTGAATCCAACTGGTATGCGCTGTAAGTATCAGTGCGATTGTACCCACCAACATCCCCAGTGTTTCATCTATAGCGATCTGGTTATGATCGTGACTACGAACCCTTTTAAATGGATCCGTCCTCGGACCAAGCAATTTTTCAGCCACTGGGATACTCCAAACTCCCAGTAACAATGTAAGAGCACTAGCTATTACGAGTACTCCTAAGGGGTGTCCCGTATAGACACCAAGACGAACGACACCTACACACAGAGGAATTGAGAGGAAGCTGCCTACAGTCCCCATCCACGGCATCCATTGCCCTACGACTAACGTAGCGATTCATAGCTTAATTTTATTCATGTTTTTTACTCTGCGAACCATACTATACCTATACAACTATTTGTAAAGTATTATGTAATATAAAAAACTATAAACACATATATGCCCCATGCGACAAAAGACCCGAGTACAAAAAGATCTTTAAAGACGAGCACTTCGGGTGATTCTGCTTGCTCTGGGTGTGTATAGATGCGATTGAGTACACGAAACAGTGCAAGCACCACAAAAAATGTTGAGTACACAAGATACGAAGATATGTGACCTATAATAGTGTAAATACCGTAGGTAAGAATGGCTATCGCCACAGACCCGGCAAACATATAGTCTAGAGCTTTTTCTGAATATTCTTCGAGCACCTCTCTTCTGACCTCTCTACCATACTCCGCTCTTCTTTTCCCTACCACAATAAACAAGGCTCCAAAAAAGACACAGAGGAGTATCCATGGAGACAATGGCACCTGAGCAACCATTCCTCCCGCCACAACTCGCACAACATAAAAAGAAGCCACCAGTAGCATGTCGAGAACAGCAACGTGTTTTAGCCACTTCGAATATAAAATGTTTGCACTTATATATAAAAGTATAGGTAAGAAAAGTACCGGCAATACATAAAGACCGACACCAACAATACACAGCAATACAAAAAGCAATATATATGCTTGCGTATGTGACATTTGACCAGATGCGATCGGTCTGTATTTTTTCACCGGATGTAGCGCATCTTTACTTGCATCACTTATATCATTGAATATATATACCGCACTCGCAGATACTGAAAAAATAATACATGCAAGCGTAACATCGACAAGTTTTATCGTTAAAAATTCACTTGCAAAAAACAACGGAGCATAGACTAAAATATTTTTTACCCACTGAAAAGGTCTTGCTAGTTTTACAGCAAGTTTTGCAAACCAAACCACATCATCGAGTGCATATGAAATATTAATGTTTCGAGAGTCGGTATAGGACTTCACATGATCAACTTTTATAAAACGTGCATTCAATCTTTCTGCAAACAAACCGTCCGTGAGGTATTTGTCACCCACCACCAGCACATCACCTTCAGGTGACCAAAAGTCAGGTATTTTTCCAAACGGCTTATGTACTTCAAGTACCGGTACTCCTAATTTTTTGGCAATACTTTCTGTGCGCCCTACATCACCATTGGAGCAAACATATACCCGATGGGAAGATTTTAGTTGCTCAATATATAGAAAAAGATCTCGTGGTATGTGATTTGACTTATCCGGCACAAGAGTACCGTCAATATCGAGTATCAAAGTACTCTCGGGTGCGTATCTGAGTTCTGCTGTATAAATAGTATTTCTACGGACGTCCATATGCAACCACAAGTATAATACCCACCACCATACACACATACCCAAGTATTTGCAACACACTCACCGACTCTTTAAACAAAAAGAATGCTGTACTGTTTACAATAAGAAAACTCATTCCGACCATGATCGGATACGCAGTAGAAAGTTCTATGTTTCTTAATGCAAGAAAATAAAGAGGTACGTTTAAAACAAACAGCACACATCCGAGAACAAACTGCCAGTTTGAAAACAAAAATACAGTTGGAACAAACGAAGAAAAATTGAGGCCCTGCCGAGAACCGAGCTTCAGAAAAATATTTCCTGAGGCATTCAATATAAACGCACATATAAGATATATATAAGCCATAAGTACTACTTTATTTTCTGCCACACATATGCAGTCGTACCCGCATTGTATACCGGTTTATAACGAGACAAAAACCATTCACTCTGCACAAAGCACGGTACCCACTCAGCCTCACCTGCAATAATCCAATCGGGTTGCATATCTTTTACCATTTGTGGAGGTATGACATATTGATTTTTGACGAGACACTCATCTTTGATCGGATAATATTTTAGAGTGTCTTTACGTGTCAGGCCAATAAAATCATAGATGTAGGTATCGTTCAGTGTATGACTTACAATACCAATATTACTTAAGCCAACCGTATCACCAACTTGTTTATGCTCTTTAATATAGAGCGCCATTTTATATAACGTGATCTTACTTCCTTCACCACGAGAGCCAGCGAGCTGTGCGTAGCCGTACAAAGGACCAAAAACAAGCAACGTAATTACACCTGCATATATCCACCGCTGATGTGACCCCACCCTCTCGACAACATACTCATAAATTTTATACACACCCAAAAGAGAGCACAGGAGCCAAAACGGAGTAAGCTGACTTATATACCACGGATACATAACCGGGTTTGAATATCCATAACTTATAAGATACGCCAATGGAATAGCAAACAATAGCCAATATTTCTTCCCATAATACCGCACACCAAAAGCTACCATCACAAGAAAAGGTAATAGATTTATTACCGACTGAACTGGAATATTTTCTGGGTCAATAACTTTACCCCAATACATTCGACTCATTTCTGCAAGTTGGCCTTTAAATGCCTGGAATCTTGGTTGATAGACAATATCAGAAACATGCGACTTGGTTACCAGAGATTGAGGTATTGGTGATCCGAAATACAGTGTTGCAAACATAGTCCACGGAAATATTACGGCGGACATAACAAGTCCGTACACAACTGTTTTCTTAAACCCAATAGTTGTAAGCCAAAAAACACACGCAAGCGCTGCAACCAACAAAGCATCCGGACGAGTGAGTATGGCACCCCCGAGGGCAAGTGCGGCATACATATGACGACCCGAAAAAACATAAGCAAGAAAAATCAAAAAGAAAAGTACGCACAGTGGGGTTTCCATTCCTGCGGATACAGTTTTTGACATATGTAATATAAAAATAAAAACTGAAGCCAAGGAAAACTGCCGTGACATCATGAGGGTGCTCAACCTAAAAAACCACACGGCCGACAAAGAGATGAGCAGTGAATTTAATACTGCAATCAACAACTGAGTTGAAACAGTTGGAAATATATATTTCAATATCGCACCAAGCAGTGTAAAGAGCGGTGTGGTTGAGCCGAGAACACGCTCACCTTCATTAAATACAAAACCCTTTCCATCCGCTATGTTTTCTATATACCGGTAAATAGTAAACTGATCATCGTTCTGAAATTTAACGGTATTAAAATAAAAAGCGCAGAATGAGAAAAAAATTGCAACAAAAAAAATAATAATTTCTGTTTTATTATTTTTTATAACATCTTTAATACGAGCAAGGTACATTATATTTTCTTAAATCTATATTTGATAATAAGTGGCAACATTTTAAATCCAAGCTTCCCTGCTTTCCATACACTACCTGTATACCCTGACTCACCCACTCGTTCTTTGTAAATCACAGGAATTTCGATGATTTTCTTTTCGTGGTGAACAAGCCATATCATCAACTCTGGAGAAAAGGTGCCGTCCCCTTTCGACAAGGCAAAGTATTTTTTTATTTTCTCAAGAGAGTTTCGGTTGATTAGTTTAAACGTACAGCCCACATCGGTGAGGACAGGACCATTATACAAAACTTCAATCACCTTCGCCCAGAGCCAGTTGGCAAAACGTACCGGAAACGGCATGAAAGCTCCAGACCAAATAGCTGCACGTGATGTGCGAGTACCAAAAACTACCGGAAAGTCGTCACTGTAAAGTAGAAACTTATGTAAATCCGCAGGCTCAAACGTACCATCCGCTTCCACCATAACAACCAAATCTCCCGACGCTTGTGCAAGGCCGCACATCAATGCATTTCCATAACCCTGCTTGGTTTCCACTATCAATCGTGCCCGAGTCTTACCCACCTCTTCTTTTGTATTCCCGATTGCATTGTTGTCTACCACCAACACCTCATCGACAAAACCTGTCGCAAAAAAACTATCGATCACTTGTCTGATAGTCTGAGATTCATTATATGTTGGTATAACAACACTTACTTTTTTACCTCTATACATACAGTAAACAGTAGTGCATTAAACCCAAAAAGGCAAATCAAGAAAAAGTACAAAGATTTTTCCAAAAGCAGTTTTTTCTGATAAAATTTCTTTACTATCCCCCTATATGAAAAAACTCTCTATTGTTATACCTGTCTGGAATGAAAAGAAAACAATTAGAGAAATAGTACACAAAGTCTCGTCACTCAGTATTCCAGACTGGACGATTGAAATTGTAATTGTGGACGATGCATCAACTGACGGAACACGAGAATTACTCGCTTCTTTCAAAGACTCTTGCATCATAGTCCACCATGAAAAAAACCAAGGTAAAGGCAGTGCGGTTACAACAGGTCTGACGCGTGCTACAGGCGACTATATACTTATCCAAGATGCCGATCTGGAATACAACCCAGATGAGATACCTGCACTCACAGCTGCACTCGGTAGTAACAAAAACACTGTGGTGTACGGTTCAAGAAATCTCATAATAAAAGACAGGAAAATGATGCTTATTCCCCGAGTCGGAGTGTGGTTTATTACGGCTCTTTTCAACACACTCTACAAAACCAACCTCACTGACCTCTGGACATGCTACAAACTTTTTCCAAAGGAAGCTTCTTCTTATTTTACTAACGGAGGTTTTGAATCAGAACTTTTATTTTCAGCAAGAATTGTAAAAAATAACTTTAGTATTATTGAAGTACCTATCTCACACAAACCAAGATCATTTGATGATGGTAAAAAAATTCGCTACCGAGATGGAGTTAAAGGTATCTGGATTATTATTAAAGAGAAATTTTTGAGTTAGAAATATATGAAGCCAATCTATCCATGAGGACTTTAAGGCTTTGCTTTTCCACCAACTCCTTTGCCATGTTTTCATATTGAGCACTTTCAACACCATTTAAAGATAGTAGATTTTTTATTTTTTCCTGGACATCTTCTATGTCCCCAGGTGTGAAAGAACCTTGAGGGAGGATGTCTTTCATTGAGGTATTGGAGACGAGCACTTTTGCCCCACAAGCCAGGGCTTCGATCACTGTTTTGTCAAAACTCCCTGAGTCAGTAAAGTTTAAAAGTACCTCGTGGCTTTGGTAAGCCTCTGGGGCACGTATGAAGTCTACACCTCTCACAAAGTGCACTGCGGGCTCTATTTTGGCCTCCATTACGCGTTTTTTCAGCTCCTCGACATATACCGCATCTCTCGGAAGAGCGTCTCCTACAACAGAAAGAGTCACCGATATGCCTTTTGCCAACAAGGTAGCGGTCAGGTCGATAGCTCTCTCTATACGTTTTACCGGAGCGATCCGCCCAAAACAAAGCAGTGAATTTTTCTCTCTTGTAACATTAGGATCAATGGTAAATATTCCTGTGTCCACACCTGCTGGCATGAGCTTTGTTTTTTTATACGATGCAGTAAAAGATTTATCTGCTGTACAAAACACCATGTCTGAAAACCACACTGCTATGCGTGTCCACGTATTTCCGTATGGATGATTTCTCCAGAAAAATATTTTCTTACTAAGAAGTTTCCATAAAAATCCACCGAGCACTATGTACTCTTGGTTCATGTGTACAAACACAGCATCATATTCATTTCGATACTTCCAAATATATGAATAGAATTTAATTATATACTGTATCTTTTTTCTAACTTCTGACATCCCTGCCTGCGCAGGTAGGTGACCTATTCCTTCTAGCTCCTCTTTTCCGAGCGAGTGAACTCGAACATTTGTAGGAAGCACACACTTTCCTTCCAAAAGACATACCACCTCAACTGTCTCAAAGCGCTTTGAAAACTCCTCTATCCAGCGCGTGAAAAAACCAAGAGTGGTGCTATGAATATCGACAGTTTGTGTTATAACAAGAATTTTCATTTAATTTTTAAATACGCTTCTTCATATTCTTTTGCGATCTCTTCCCAACTATGTGTATGTGTATATGCTTTTATTTTAGCACATTGGTTTTTATAATTTTCTTCGTCTGAAAGCCAGAGCACTTTTTCTTTTATATCATCGGGGTTTTTTGGGTCTACGAAAAGAGCAATCGGGGCGATGCGTTCATATAGACCAGTTTCTCTTGTTACGATAAAAGGTTTTTGACAACGAATTGCATCGAGAATAGTGTTTGGGCTAATATCGCCAAGAGACGGGATAATAACCGCGTATGATTGTTTTATTTTTTCTAAAAACTCTGCATGTGGCATTCTTTCTAGATCGAGTTTTGCTCCCGAAACAAGAACGTCTGTGTCTTGAAAGACCTCATTCAATATAGCTAAATTTTTCCATTTCAACACACGTGTTCCTCCAACGAAATTTTTATTTTGAAAAGGGACATATTCATATCGCTCACCATAATAATTTTCAATAATTTCACACCTCTGTTTCTGAAGTCCATAGGGCTCTACAAAAATATCTTTCTGCCAAGCTGTACTCCATACAACAAGGTCAACGTGCTGCAGAATGCACTTAATAAGTGTAAAAATTATTTTCTCTTTTAGTGAAAATGGATGTGTGTGTTTTGTATAAAAATCTTTCAACAACACCAAATCCCCTGTCCGCTCTACATACCCTTCCCAAAGGAAATCCCCACCCGTGCGTAAAATTGTAGTTTTACCAAGTATTTTTGACATAACAAGTGCAGGAAGTGCAGCACTAAATGTATCGAGAATATACACAAAATCGGCATTGCGTACACTCTTAAAAAGAGTAATAAAATATACACAATGACGAACCCCTGTCAAAAGATTGTTAAAGCGACTAAAGACCTCTACATGCACACTATGCCCTCCAGCTCTCCACACATGCGCTAAATTTTTTGCATACTCTGCTGGCCCACCAAGCTCTGGAGGATATATACCTGTTGCGATGACGATGGAGAGTTTTTCTGTGCTCATTTAAATACCCTTATTCCAAATCTTATATTTAAACCACAAGACTTCCGCCTCCAAACCTTCCTTTAACTGCACCTTTGGATTATACCCAAAAGTCTTTCGCATTTTTGTAATATTTGCAGAAGTTTCCAGCTGATCTCCTGAACGTGGAGGAAGCACGACACGTTTTACTTTTTTCCCAATAATTTCTTCTATTAAATCTATCCCCTCGCCTGTAGTCATGGTCGTGTCATTTCCGAGATTAAAAATCTGTCCTTTTGCTTTTTGGAAATCATTGAGCACGAGCATGCACCCATCTATGATGTCGCTTACATATGTATAACTTCTGATATGTTTTTCTGCACCTTCATATATACTAAACTCTTTGTCTTCGAGTACTGCCTTGATGAGCTTGTGGTAAAGTTTTTCTGGTCTCTCTCGTTCACCATATACAGAAAAGAAACGAAGAACAGAAACAGGAAGCCCTTTGTTTCGACCATATGACAAAGCGAGTTGCTCTGCGGCCAGCTTTGTTACTCCATAATACGAGGTTGGTTGAGGCACAGTCTCTTCATCTCCTCCCGCAAAAGATCCATATACTGAAGAGGTGGATGCATGAATAAAACCTTTGAGGGTGGGCAGATTTTGTGCCACGTGAAGTAATTTTTCTGTTGCCACAATATTATTACGAACATATTCATCGAAAGCAGTAGAAGCTGAAATACCTGGTTGAGCGGCAAAGTGAAAAATATATTCAACACCTTCAAGTAAGGCGCCAAGATCATCCACAACAAGATCTTTGATAAAAACTTTTGCGCCTTTTGCCTCTATGTCAGAAATATTTATCTTCTTTATGTCCGGCGAATAGTAAGGTGTGAGAGCATCGACACCGACAACCTCATGTCCCTCTGCCAACAAGCGCTCTGCCATATGAGACCCGATCGCACCCGCAATACCAGTAATAAAAATTTTCATATATATTTATATATTAAAACTAAACAAATCTGTTTTGCCTTTAAAGACAAGGCTTCGCGAAATAAAAAAAGTGATACCTGCTACTAAACCACCGGCCAAAATCTGACTGAAGTATACGAAAAAGTGAAAGTGGTCTACAAACACATAGAGAAGTGTCGTGTTCAATAAAAGACCAAAAAGTGAAGTCATGCTGTATTTACCGATTTGGGTATAAATATCTTTACGAGAATAATCTTGGAATGTCCAAAATTTATGCAATGTAAGACTTACAAAGAAAGCAACCACTGATGAAAAAATAGATGCGTAGAGGTAATAGATATCAAACACGTAGTACAAAAGAGAAAGTAGCCCCAAGTTTACAGCTGCGCTCGTGCCTCCGGCTATTATATAACGTACAATCAAATGTTTTGTAAATCTTTTCATAAAGAATTATTGTAATGTTTTTTGGAAACTATGCACAAATGCATCCACATACGACTCTTCTGTGGGTATCGTCTTCCTCACATCGCTTTGTAGTGCTTGAGACAAAATATTGCGTTTTTCGTTGTGAGCAATAAGCTCAACTAAAGAACGTGTAATACATAGTGTATCACCTACCGGACAGACAAACGAGTTTACTTTGTCTATTAGTATCTCACCTGCCAGACCTACTTTTGTGGTCACTACCGGCGTACCGAGGAGTCCGGCTTCTACAACTGACATACCATACCCTTCGTATTCTGAGGTAGATAAAAACACATCAGCGGATTTGATATATGAAGCTACAGACTCGACCCAGCCCAGAAAAACTACTGATGAAGATAGTCCAAGAGAACTAACCTGGGATTTTAATGCAGATTCTTGTGACCCAGAGCCTGCTATCAAGAGCCCTGCTTTGGGAAATTGTTTAACCACAGAAGCAAATGCATTGATGGCGTCTTGTATACGTTTTTCTTTTTCTAGGCGAGACGCAACCAAAATAACAAAATTAAACTGAGGAAAAAAATCTGGTATTTTTTGTACTTCATCTGGTTTTATACTCACCCGTATAGGCAATACATCAGGGTTATGTTTCAGATGTATGTTATTTCTCACCAAAGACTCGGCAATATGTTTTGATACCACCCGCACTCCAGATGCTCTTGGGAGCAAAAAACGCCCCAAAATAACTCGGAGAGTTTGGAGAAACGATGTTTTAAAATATGGACTCAAAAAATCTGTATGTAGCTGTAGATGAAGTGGCAATCTAAAGTATCGGCTAATACGCCAACCCACCAAACCACACTCAAACGGATCTTGACATGTGACCACGCTCTGACCTCTGACAAATTTTTCATTTTTTATAATCTCTTTACCGATACGAATGGCGTCAAACACATACCCGAGTCTGCTTGAAGAATTGGTTGGGTACACGGTGACTTCAGGCGAAAGCACTTTTTTAGAAAGCCCGAGTGATGCGAGTGAAAATACAATGACAGACATGTGTCCTGCTTTTTTTCCATACAACATCGCACGCAGAGAGACTGCGCTTTTTTCTTCAAACATTTTTCTATCTGTTCCGATTGAAAGTACTTGTATCATGATCCTAATATTAAAAAATCTCGGGCCACCACTTCTTCTCCTCGCTCAAAGGCAAATTTGGACATACGAGTCATGTATTCACTGTAGGTGCGTGCATCCATGAGAGTCTCTATACCCTCTTGTATTGACTGAGGGTCTTTTGGATTTACCCAAAGCACACTGTCTCCAAGACGGTCTTTTATCCCACAATCCATTGTCACCACAACAGGGACCCCGAGAGAGATTGCGTCTAGCACTAAGTTTGGACTTACTTCAGAAAAAGAAGGTACGACAACACAGTATGCTTCAGAAATCCTCGAAAGCAGTTCTTCGTGTGTCGATGTGCTTGTATCCAGTGTTGCATCAAAAAATCTCTCTTTTAAATTTTTAAAAGCCTCTTCGAGTCCTTTTTTATTTTTTAAAAAAATATCACGTGCAGGAGAAAGCACTACTCTGTTTTTAGGAACAATATTTCGCTTTGTTCTTTGCATATAGAGATTTTCCACCACATGCACTTTTGCCGTATCGAGTGTATATGCATCGAGGTATATATCTTTTTGCCAGTTTGTTGAAAAAACAATTTTATCAGCATACGCAAACACAAAATTTGTTAGATCGAAAATTGTATTTTCTTTAAAGGTAAAGTTTCTTTCTTCTGTATAAAACTCCGACAGAAATACTGCTTCATATGTACGGTTTACATATGACTCCCACAAGAAATCTCCACCGACTCGGACAATAATTTTTTTCTTTAGGATATGGCACAAAATAGTAGTAGGAATGGCGACACTGAATGTATCGAGAACATAGACCACATCTGCACGAAATATGCTTGGCAACAGTTTGCAGGCATATAAAAAATGCCGTATGCCGCTTGGCATATTACGTAAAGAGTCACTAGAAACCACAGTCACCTCATGCCCCGCCGCCTTCCATGTGCGCGAAAAAAGCTCTGCATAAAGGGCTGGTCCTCCTATATGTGGTGGAAACAAGGGTGTTGCAATGACTATTTTCATAGATAGGACCATTATAGCAAATCCTGGAATACTTTTTCTTTCATAAGAGAAACAACTGTGTCCCAGCTATACCGCCTAAGCACACGCTCTCTTCCTAGGCGGATTATTTTCTCTCGAAGTTCTGGGTTTTGCACTATTTCCATCACCGCTTCGGCGATACTTTTTGGATTGTCTGCACAAGCAAAAACACCTGTTTCTTTATCATCAATAAAATCAGGTATCCCTCCGACAGGCGTGGCGATCACTGGGAGACCTGCTGCCATTGCTTCAATAAATGAATTACCAAAACCTTCCGAACGAGAAGCTCTCACAAAAATATCTGAAACACGAAGAAACACAGGAATATCTTTTTGATCGACAAAGCCAGCAAACCACACCCTCTCTCGTACTCCCATTTCCTGTGCAAGTGCTCGAAGTTTCGCTTCATCTTCCCCTACTCCGACAATTAAAAATTTCACATACTCTGGTAGATATACCAACGCTCGTATTGCATCATCAATACCATTTTTCTTACTCAGTCTTGAGGTTGTTACCATATAGATATCCTTTTCAGTTTTAACAAGTCTCTCTGCAAGACTGAGCACAAGAGGTAGACTCGGCTCTGTACCAAACAATGTAATATAAACACCATTTGGTATAACCACAATCTCTTTTTTACGACCAATGTCACGCGCCATCTGAGCCAAAAATTGTGAGATCACCTGAACACAGTCAGCCTGTTTAAACATAAGTCTAAAGAGTGGGTATACAAAAAAAACTTTGCGTTTTATGTCAGCAAAAGGAGTACCTTCTTGCAAAGAAAGTACAAAAAAAACTTTAGGGAAAAATATCTTAAAAAAAAGTCCAGGAAAACCTGCAAAAGTCATCATGCTCCATACCGCATCAAATTGGCTTTTCTTATGCAGTTGCCTTCCTTTCCAAAAAGAAACAAACGGGAAAAGTATTTTCGGAGTACTTACTCGATACACATGAACATTTCCAATTATTTCATATGCCGGATGAGTAGGGTCAAAACGGCGAGTGACCATATGCCACTCAATTTCTGGTATTCGGTCAGTGATTTCTTTTACCGCGACTTCAGCCCCACCAACCAGTGGATAATAAGCTATTGAATATATGAGCGCACGTTTTTTCATAAGATTGAGGCGACCTACTCCATTTTAAGCAATGTGCGTAATACGTCTTCTGGCACTTCTTTCACATAGGGAGCTTGGCTTACAGTACCATATTCTTTAGGTTTTTCCTGCTCGACTACCGCTTCTTTCTGTTGTGGTGGTTCTGGTACTTTTACCTCTGGTGCTGGCTTCTGTGTCTCCACTACTGGCTGGACTCGTTCTGGTTCTTGCTTTGGAGCCTCTACAGGCTCTTTGGTAACAACTTTTGCTACGAGAGGTGCTGACACGGGCTCAGGCCTCACGGGAGCTATTGGGACTACAGGCGCTTTACTTTGCCCTACCGCAGCTTTTGCAAGCACCGAAGAAAGAGCACTTTTTAGACTTGAAATATTTTCTTGTGTTGGTACTTTTGCTTTTTCATGATTTGGTTTCAAATCTTGTAAAGACACTTTTGGTACAACAGGTGCACTGGTCGAAGGCATATTTCCCCCCACAGGCTTTGGGTCTGGCTCAGGTCTTGTTTCAGCTTTTACAACAGGTAAAGATGTGGTCGAGGCAAGAGCAGGTAGAGAAGGAGTTTCCAATGCTGGTGTTGAAACTTCTTTTTCTGGGGAAGGATTTTTCAATAACTCTTTTTGTCGTAGCTCTTCTGCCACTTTCAAAAAAGCCATTTTATTTTGATCTTCGTTTGGGTTTTCTGGTTTTTGTTCTACTCCCAAAGGTGGCACCTCGGTATATATAGGCTTCGGAGTATCAAATTTTTTCTCAAATGGACGTGGAGTTTCTCGTGACTCAAAAGGGCGATCCATCGGCCTATCATGTGACCGGTCAGCACCTCCACTTCCCCTATCATTCATTCGGTCATTTGGACGTTCATCTCGACGCTCGCCTCTAAATTCCTGTCGATCATTAGGTCTGTTGTCACTTCTCCCCCTCTCTTGCATTTTTTGGCCTCCAGACTCTACTCTGTTTTCCTCATGAAATTTCAAGATCTTTTCTTCCACTTCCATACGTGGGTTTGCAAACTGTTGACGTGATGCATTGATAACATCTTCCTTGAAAGAAACTTCAGGGCGCGCAATAGGAGCCATGGTGGTAGCTGAAAAAGGTTGCGAAGAAACTCCGTCAATCATGAGCTTCAGATAGATTTGGGTAAAGCCAAGGTTTACCAAGTCCTCAGCAGTAAACACAGGAGCAAATTCTTTTTCCAAAACTTCCGCATCAAATGCTCCTACACGAAATGTAACCATGGTTCCCACGTTACCAAAAACCGCGTCTCTCACCTCCTCTTCCATTTGTTCTATATACTGGTGAGCAATGGTCAGATTGAGTTTATATTTTCGTGCCTCAGACAAAATATCTGCAAAAGATTTGTTGGCAAAAGATTGAAATTCGTCTACATAGAGGTAGAAGTTTGGAAGCTTGTTGAGGTCTGCTTCAGATGCATCTGCACGTGACATAGCAGCGAGGTATATTTTGGTGATCAACATCGAGCCGATCAGGTTTGCATTACCTTCACCCACACGACCTTTTGAAAGGTTTACAATGAGGATCTTTTTCTCATCCATCATCTTTCGAATATCGAAAGATGACTGCGGTTGACCCAACAGGTTTCGAACAAGCGGGTTTGAAGTAAACTGCCCCACCTTGTTTTGGATTGCAGGGATCGCTTCTGCAATAAATTTTTCAGTCCACTTTCCAAACTCGTCTACCCAGAAAGCTTTTACTGAAGTATCTTTTATATTTTCTACCACTCTCTTTCTGTATTCTTTGTCAGAAAGCATTTTGTTTACACCAAGAAGTGTAGAGCCCGGGTACTCCAAAAGAGCCAAGAGTGTGTTATTTAAAATATACGCCATACGTGCAGACCACGCATCTACCCAAATCTTTTCAAACGTAGACATGAGACCGTTGACCACCAAGTGTCTTTTGTCTGCCCCAATATCTTCCATCACATTGAAAGAAATCGGGTACTCCATATCAAAAGGTGCAAAATACAACACATCTTTAACACGATGCTCAGGGACATACTCGAGAAGTTTTTCTGCTGTACCTCCGTGCGGGTCAACAAAAGCCAAGCCTTCGCCGTTTTGAATATCTTGGATTGCTAAGTTTTCAAGAAGAGTCGACTTACCCATACCGGTTTTCCCGATAATGTACATATGCTTCAGGCGATCTTTGGCCTTGATACCAAATTTGATCTTTTTGCCTCGAGCATCGGTCTCACCAAAATAGGTTATTTTTTGAGGGTCCATAATTATTAGTTATTATACAATAGAAAGTATGCACAATGCACCTTAGTGTTGCTGTGTATAGGTAAGAAAATAATTTCAAATTTTAAATTTTAAATTGATTCCAAAGCACCCTTTGTATAGTTATTCGAAGGAGCCCACAACATCCACGAAGTCAGCCCTACATCATAGGTTGCTTGTATCTGGTCTCTCACCTCTTTTGGACCATAGGTTCCTCCATAACTAAAATCTTGAAGCCATGGGCGTAGTTTGGTGCGCGGATATGCAGGTTTCTTGTAAAGCTTTGGTGAAGTAGATGCAATAGGTTCTGCTCCGATAAATGCAAAGCGTGTTGTTGTCGCTTCTGTTCGCTTTACTGCTTCACTCATCGAATGCTCAATCACCCCGTACACATTTTTATTTGGATCAGCGTATCCATTGAAATTTTTTGCAAAATGAGATGGGTAGACCATAGGTGCAATATAATCAAAATATGGTAGTGCTCGCTCAAGAATCTGCCCTATACCCATATCGTCATATGCGACTGTTGTCATGCCAAACAAGTCTGCAGAGGTAACCACTCCAAGTGGACTTACTTTCTCATGAAGATACTTAAAAAAGGTTTCGAGCGCTTCTTGCTTATTAGGGTTTACATACGACGTATCTGTCATATTTCCATCAGACGGATATCGAATGTAATCATAATTTAATTCATCAAAACCAAGCTCATACGACTCTTTGGAAAGTGCCACAACTACATCCCAATAGGGCCTGCTTGAGACATCGATAAATGAAAGCCCTTTACGGTCTTTCCATGGTGTACCCGAAGACTTGCTTTGCACAGCCTGCTCTGGATATGCTTTTGTATAAAATGGATCCTGGAAGACGGTAATGCGACCGATGACATAAATATTTTTTTCATGAAGGCTCGCGATAAATTCTTTCATATCATATGCTCCACATCCTTTCATAGAAGCAGAGGCAAGAAGTGGGTTTGTTGTTTTAAAGCCAATAGTCCCCGAGAAGTCTTTAATGTCGATCATGATCGAATTAAGTTCAGTAGTGTCCACCAAATCAACGAGCTTTTTTCTAAAACTCGGTGTCCCTACCACACACTGTGACATGTAGATTGCTTTAACCGCAGAAGGAGTAGCAACATGAGTCGCCACCTGGGGAGCTGGTATATCCTCTACCTTACTCTCTTCTTTAATGGCGAGCACCAAAGCTTGGTTAGTATATGTATCAGGGAAAACCTGTGGTAAACCAAAAAGAACAATAGCTACGAGAACCAAAATTCCTCCAACAATCATTACCTCTTTAGAGTAGGCACCTTTTTTCATTGTTCATTTTCTTCGGTAGTATCAACTCGAGCAAGATCAGTATTTTTTTCTTTACTTCGAGGACTACTCATTATGCTTTCACGAAACGCAGTAGCGATAGTTTCTTTCCGGCGAGCTTTTCTCACTATCTTTTTAGGAATATTAATCTGGACAGAAAAACCAACAAGCACCAAACCTGAGGCAACCACAAAAAAAGTTTTCCATAGCGAAGGAAAGCCAAGAAATGGAATAATGACAATGCAGATACCGAGAATAAGATTGCGTCTTGATGTGATCATGTGGTCACATTATAGCCCCAAGTGTCGAAAGTAAAAAGTGAATACGGTAGCGGAAAACATTTTTTTGAAATAAACAAGATTGTTTTTTTAGGTTAACAAAAACAGCCCCAATGGAGCTGTTTTTTGCACATAACCACAATTTGCTGAATTTGATGGTCCCCATCAAATTTTTAAAAGTATGGTGTAGTTTTATATTTTGTCCACAAAAAGAATGTTTGCTTCTCCTTTTTGATCCATTGATCCAAGCACTGAAACTGTATCTCCCTTTGATCCTACTTTCATTTTCACAACCTCTGCTTTTACTCCCTTGAGTGCTTCAGCGAAAGTCTTTGCTTTCTTTACAAGAAGTGGTGTTACACCCCATGAAAGACTAAGCTTATTGTAAGTTCGTTCATTGGTTGTCGCTGCGATTACAGGCATTGAAGCTTTAAACCGAGAAACCATTTGAGCAGCAGATGCATCGTCTGAAAGGACAATGATCGCTTCACTTGCAGTGTCTTCAGCCACATTTACTACTCCTGCAGAGAGTGCATCGACAGATGACAAAGTCCCTTCTGGTGTTTCTGAAATTGCAAAACCAGTTGAGTATTCAGACTCGATTTCTTCTGCCACAGTCGCCATAACAGTCACAGCCTCTACAGAAAATTCTCCAAGAGTAGTTTCCTCTGAAAGCATCACTGCATCAGTACCGTCGATAATAGCGTTTGCAACGTCTGAAACTTCAGCTCGTGTTGCTACAGGTGACTTGATCATAGACTCCATCATCTGAGTTGCAGTAATGATTGGCTTACCGAGTGCATTACACTTTTCGATCATCATTTTCTGCATCATTGGCACTTTTGCATAGGGCACTTCGATAGCCAAGTCTCCTCGAGCTACCATGATACCGTCACAGAGAGCAATAATCTCATCAATGTTTTCGATTGCCTGTGGTGTCTCTATCTTTGCGATAATACCTGCATCACATTTTCGTTTGTTAAGGATTTCACGAAGCTCAGTAATATCTGATGGTCGTCGTACAAAAGAAAGTGCGACATAGTCTACTTTGTTTTTAATACCAAACTCAAGATCAGCAAGATCTTTGTCAGTGAGTGCTTTAATAGAAAGATCAGAGTCCGGGAGGTTTACTCCACGCTTTCCTTTTATATCCCCGCCCACGAGAACTTTACATACCACATTGTTACCTTTGATATCGGTAACCTGGAGTTTCTTTTTTCCATCATGCAAAAAGATGATGTGACCTTTCTGTACTTCTTTTGGAAGAAGTGGGTAGTTGATAGAAACGATATTTTCATCCCCTTCAATCTTGTCAGTAGTGAGTGTAAATGTCTGTCCTACTTTCAACATTACAGAGTCTGTTTTAAACATTCCAATACGGATCTTTGGTCCACCGAGGTCTTGAAGAATTGCTGCAGGCATTCCTGTCTTCTTCATTGCTTTTCGAAGATTGTTTACTCGATCCTGATGTTCTTTGAAATCTCCGTGCGAAAAGTTGAGACGCATCACGTTCATACCTGCCTCTAGAAGCTTTGTAAGCATTGCTTCACTCTCTGTTGCAGGACCTATAGTTGCTACAATTTTTGTTTTTTTCATACTGAAACTTATTAATTAAACGGTAAATAATGTTTGAGGACTCTAATCCACAAGACGGTATTGTACAGGAAAAAGAAGAAAAATGCGAGTAGGTGTATTAAAGTACAGGCGCCTCTGTTGAGGCGCCTGGGTTAGTTAACAGTTGCCTTTGGTGAGAGACCAGACGCCATAAAACAAGGCACCCGACTCACCAAAGACTAATACGAGCAATGTGACAGCGTGTATCATATGTAAAGTATACAACATCTTCCGGCAAAAAGGGTGCCCTCGCGGGCACCCCTTGGGTTATCTGGTGAGTATCAAGGCGAAAGCCGTGACACAAGAAAGTACACTTGCCCCAACAAGGAGGCCTTTCGTAATTTTCCCGAGATCCATTAAAATATTAAAGCACACAACTTAAATTTATACAATAACTTGTTCTAAAGATCCCTCGTTCATTTTACTTATCTTTCGATACACCAAAGACATTGCTATCGTTGATACGGGAATAAGAACAATGAAGCCGAGTCCAAATAGTGGAAACATAGAAAGAAGACCGAGAACACAAATACAAAGAATCAGTCGAGCAAAACTCCAAAAATACCCTTTTGTCAGCGCCATACTTTTTTTGATTGCAGGGATCACTTTTTCATTTTGATCAATGATGATGTACTGAGCAAGAGAACTTCGTACCGCAAAGATAAGACCTGGGACAATAAATAAAATGAGTCCCAAAAATACACCACACGCAACTAGAATAGATGCGAGCACAAGATATACAGCAGACATCAAACTAAGACTGGAAACGTCTGTCGGGATGGGTTTGTTTTGCGTAAGAGACAAAGAGGCCTTTATTAAGATAAAAGTTCCATACCATGAAGATATAGTGCTCACGAGTCCGAGGATAGTATCAACAAGTCGCATCGACTTATCACCTGAAAGCAGGTCGGCCGCAACCGCAATAAGTCCATATATCAAAACCGTCTTAATATAGAACTTCTTGTGTATTAAAAATAACTGCCAAGCACTTTTTAAAACCTCAACAACACTAAATGTTTTTTTCATATAGCTTTTATCCTATACCCTAGATGCTCTTGTGGCAAGGAAGCGAAAAGCGCCGTATCGCTACGGCGCCTCTGAAAAGGTTTAGACATGCTTCCAGGTGGAGGGATCAAAGGCAGCGAGCCAGGGTCCCAAAAGTAACACTGCATAGTAGGCGAGCACGAGAAGTATTACTACTCCCACACTAACCTCGAGCGGTGAAAACCAGGAAAAGTAGGTATTTTTTACTTTCCGAATGATGTTGAATCGAGGAACTGGTGCAAACATTTGGCACCTCCCATCTATTATATAAACACAAACTAGAAATAATGCAATCTATTGATTTCTGAAGCAATCTGAAATCTTTTGTTTGTATATACCGAATTTTGTGCGCGTGCCAAGGGTCGACATGTCGCCCTACAGGCGCAGTATACCTTTTGGATTTTTTATTTCGCAAACTCATAAAAAACCTCAAAAGGTTCTTCGGTTGGGTCCCTCCCCAACCTCAGCCTACCGAGTAAAAGTGACTGACTTCATTTCACAAGACTTTTTGAGATTTTTTAAAAAAATAATAATTCCAGACTTTGTGCGCGTGCCAAGGGTCGAACTTGGGACCTACCGAGTATCAGTCGATTGCTCTACCAGCTGAGCTACACGCGCACAGAATCAATTATTATTATTTTTTGAAAAAGATCCAAAAGGTATACAGCCTCTGCAAGAGGTCAGTCGATGCCACATGTCAAAGTCTACTGACTTTGCTCGCGACCCCACCTCGGCCCGTCGGCCTCCGGTCTTGCGGTTGGGTCCCTACCCAACCTCACTCCACCAGCTGAGCTACACGCGCACTTTTAACACAATTTCTAAAACAATAACCACAAAAATATATCAGAAAAAGGTCATTTTTACAAGACAAAAGCCGGATCCCGCAGGGCATACCGGCTTTGTTGGAAGACTCGGCGGTCTTCCAAAATTTTACCTCCGCACGACAAGGTGACGCGAAGGATTATTTGAGGCAGGGTGGCGCATCTCCCACTCTTCTTTTTTTGCCCCCTGAAGATCAGGAAGCACATCATTGAAGAAAAGCACCACAATACACACGACAATCCCTGCTACGTGCAGGACCGATGACAACGCCGTCTGATCAGGCTTGATACCGCAAAGCAGACCGATTGCCAAAACCATAAACAAACATGTGATTGTTTTTTGGTATCTCATCTGAAAATATTATACAACGCATGACTTCTATAAGTCAAGCTTTGTTTTTACATAGAAAAAACGCCTTGTTATGGGCGTTTTTTCTAAAAATACTATTCTATATTTTGTTCCGTTCTACCAGATCTTTCTCTGGTGTCATACTGTTTTTAAGACTACAGTCATAGTCCATTAGAGACTCGATCGAGATCTCCAATATCGACACCTTAATATTTCGCAAAGCGAAATAGGTTTCAAATTGAATTAATCCACGACCAGCTTCCGCTAGCCGTGCCTTGTTACGACTTACTCCCTGTCGATGAACTTACCGTGAACTCACATACGTGAGGCTTCGGGTATTCCCATCTCCCTTGAGTTGACGGGCGGATGGCGATAATTTAACAATATTTCGCGTTCCCACGTAGCGTGCGGATTTCCCGCACTACGCGAGTTCGTTAGTTTCAAAAACTAACGATTTTGTCCTTCATTCCGATACTAGATCGAAACTACTACGACGCAGCTGACTTCTCAAGGTACTTATTCATTGTCTTTTACACCATGAGATCTCCCAGGGGTCAGTAATAACTCTGTTCCTTGCATCCTACTTGAGACCAAAAACTTAATTTTGTTGATACTTCCCCATGACTCACCTGATGGGTCGTACCTCTCTTTTTATAAATAGGCTGCTTTTTGCTACTAGGATCCTTCACCTGCCAACCTCACGGTCAGCAGATTACCCTTTCGCTACTTTTTCAAGGTTGGATTTTAACCAACTAGATTTATTACCTGCCCGGCGCTTTTAATTTTGAGTACAAGACTTGAGAACGTATTCACCGCGGTATGTCTGACCCGCGATTACTAGCAAATCCAACTTCATGAGGTCGAGTTTCAGCCCTCAATCCGAACTGGGGCCACTTTTATTACGATTGGCTCAGGGTTTCCCCGTCGCGACGCGTTGTAGTGACCATTGTATTATGTGTGTAGCCCAAGGTATCAGAGGGACATGCTGACCTGGCGTCATCCTCACCTTCCTCTCAGCTCTTTATTTACAAAAGCTAACAGAAACGGGACGTCCCGAATCACTTCCTTCTTTTACTTTCTACTTATTATTTATAGTTATCGTTTCATCTCGTTTCTGTTTTATGTCCTCTTTGCTTTTCTACGCAAAGAGCTGAGCAGTCTCGCCTGACACTTGTAACAGACAACGAGGGTTGCGTTCGTTACCCCACTTAAGGGAACAATTCAAATCACGAACTGACGACGGCCATGCATCACCTGCCTAACTGTCCTTGTGAGACTATATCTGTTTCCAAATATATTCAGCTAGGTTTCAAACCTTGGTAAGATTCTTCGTTTATCGTCGAATTAAACCACATAATCCTCTGCTTGTGCAAGTCCCCGTCTATTCCTTTGAGTTTTAACCTTGCGGTCGTACTACCCAGGCGCTTCTCTTAACGCGTTAGCTTCGCCTCTCAGAGGGTCGATACTCCGAAAAGCTAGAGAAGATCGTTTAGGGCGTGGACTACTGGGGTATCTAATCCCATTCGCTACCCACGCTTTCGTGTTTCAGTGTCAGGAATGCGCCAATGTATTGCCTTCGCTTTTGGTGTTCCCCATGATATCAACGGATTTCACCCCTACTCCATGAGTTCCATACATCCCTCGCACCCTCTAGTTGTGCCGTTTCTTTCGCGGTTTCCAGGTTAAGCCTGGAGATTTTACAAAAGACTAACACTACCACCTACACACCCTTTACGCCCAATAATTCCGGATAACGCTTGGGGCACTCGTATTACCGCTGCTGCTGGCCAGTTGTTCTCATATCACTACGAGGATTGGACTATATCATCACCCATTCTATAAAAAATGGGGTTCGGCGTCTGATAGAAGATTTAAAAAAATCTCTCTATCTCACCCTCAAGACATACATTAATATGTCCGCAGGATCAGTCTCTGAGGGGTCAAGATATAATTGGAGGCACTTTATACGGAAAACAATCGAGGATGTGAGGCTGAATGATTTTTATAAATCGCTCTCGCCCATTTTTTCCAATATACAATTTTGTATATTTTTTTCCTCGCGACTTTGGAGTTTGAATCGATGATTCTATCCCAAAGTTTTCTAACAAAGCATCCTGTAGAAGAGAAACCTCTTCTACACTAAACGAGTCAGTACTATAGGTAAATGAATAATGTGATTTCTCTCGATAATCGAGAGTTCCATCATCCATACGGCAAGTGTTATCGGCGAAGCCAATAACTCTGATATATTTTCTGGAACAATTTTCTTTCTGTTTTTGTAAAACACCGCATTCCATTCTTCAAATTGAGATAAAGATCGAGTGGCAAAATACCACTGATTTGTATCCTTCCTTTGTTGGGGAGGAGTTTTTACGAATTCAGAAAAATAATTATATAACCAGAATACATATTCTTTCTTACCTACTGACTGTTTGACCTGGAGTCGGCTGTTCTTGGACTTTCGTTCAAGACAACCATCTCCAAGCAAAAGCCCTGTGAGAATATATTGTTGAATTTGCGATAAAGACATTACCTTTATTATATCCGACTTCCCTGCTGATTGTCTGTAGAGAATTCAACATGTGTTGAACGCAGCTCTGTACAGAGTCCCAGCATATAAGCCGAATTTGCTAAGAACCTTACGGTTCAAAGTCGCGCACGGTAAATACGAATTTTTAATGCTGTTACTAAATTAGGATTGCAGATGCTTAATCTGCCTCTCACGAGTTTAGCAACCCCTTATTCATGAGGTACTATCAATAAACTTTCTCCCTCATAAAAGATCTTTACATCCCAGAGGGACTTCATCAATCACGCGGCGTCGCTCCGTCAGGCTTTCGCCCATTGCGGAAGATTCTCGACTGCAGCCACCCGTAGGTGTATGGTCCGTGTCTCAGTACCATCGGTGAGGGTCACCCTCTCAGGTCCTCTAAGCGTCATAGCCTTGGTAAGCCATTACCTTACCAACTAGCTGATACTCCGCAGGCCACTCCTTTAGCGATAAATCTTTACTCCGAAGAGACTATCAAGTATTAGCTAATCTTTCGACTAGTTATTCCTGACTAAAGGGTGTGTACCAACGTGTTACTACCTCGTTCGCCGCTCCTCTTGCGAGGCGCTCGACTTGCATGCCTTATCCACGCCGCCAGCGTTCATCCTGAGCTAGGATCAAACTCTTGGTAAAAATTGCAAAAGCAAATTTTATATAGAACGGAACAAAATATAGAATACTAATTATTGCTAACTGATATCTTATTTTTTATTCCTGGTTTGTTCTTTGACAGCTCAGGAAGCGCTGCTTGTAAATTGATGAATTGTATAGATCGTAGTTTGAAAGTTACTACTATCCGGAAATTAAAAGAAATTTGAGAACTTGCATTCTCTTCAATGGTGGCACCTCTGCCTAAGCAAAAATACCACCTGTCTTCTTAATTCAATATTGAAATGTCAACGAACTCGTGCTTTTTTAAGCACCCATACAGTATAGTCATATTCCCAACTAAGTCAAGCGTGGTAGAAAGTGGTTTTTATGGCTACAGCTCGGGCCTTTTTGGCACAATTTCATCGCCTAAAATCGGCAAAAGGTACTCACCGTAGCGCTAACTACGCCTCCGTTCCTTTTGCCGATTTTATACGCGACCTTGTCCAAAAATTCTCCGAGATTCTTTATATTTAAAAGCCTTGTTTTTTGGTTCAAAACTACTTGACAAGTATACTAATAGGGTGTATAGTATAAACAGAACATATGACAAATCAAACCCTCCCTATCGGCAAGTTCTCTGAACAAGAGCTTGCTCGTCTTGAGCGCCAGATGTGCGGTCTTACAGACAGCGCAAACCTCGCGACAATGAGCTGGAATGCGGCAAGGATGACGGAAGAATTCCTCATCCACCGTCTTACCCCAGAGCAACTGTTCGCCCTGGAGCGAATCATCGCCTTCAAATGGAGCGGGTCGGATTCAATCGACCAGATTCATATCGAACAAGGCAAGATCGCCTGGGGGAATTGGATGTTCGGAGTCAGTGTCGACGATTTCATCGACGCACTACGGTTTGTCGTTAAACCGTTTATGAACTCTAAACAAGAAGTTCCCGATCAACTGGTTTTGCTTGGAGTTCGCAGACGCGAACCGAAGCAATAAGTTTCCTAACCTCCCCGCCGGCTCAACCGGCGGGGATTTCATTTACCAAAAAACCGGTTGCCCGGTTTTTATTGAAATATGAATTCTAAGACGTTCAGATTTGAGCCAAGGTCGCGTATAAAATATAAAAAATATTTGCAGACGTACTCGTTGTACGGTGGAGAATATTTTTTATATTTTAGACGATGAGATTGGCCAAATATGGACGTCTATTTTTTCTTTCTCCAACCTTCAAGAGTCACAAGAAGTGGACTCGCAATAAAGATAGATGAGTATGTTCCAACAATAATTCCCATAAGGAGAATAAATGCGAAGTTTTGTGTTGATGAACCTCCAACAAAATACAATGCAAGAAGTGTGATCGCTGTTGTCAGTGACGTGTTGATAGATCGTGCCATTGTTTCTGTTACCGATTTACCTACCACCTCTTCAAATGAAAGACCATTTTTTACTCCAGCATTCTTTAGGGCATTTTCTCGCACTCGGTCAAACACCACGATAGTGTCATGCACAGAGTATCCAAGGATAGCGAGGAGCGCTGATACGAACAGCAAGTCAATCTCTGCTCCAGTATGTTGTGACCAGAGTACATAAATACCTGTTGGAATAATCACATCATGAGCAAGTGCGACAATAGTTGCAATACCGTAGTTTAATGGATTCTTTACTTTTCGGAATGCAAAAAGAATAAAGAGGATAATACAGAAGAGCACTACAACGATCGCAACATAAGCTTTTGAACGAAGCTCATCTCCCACCACTGGCCCAATAGCATTAAACTTTTCTACTGTCACAGGATTACTACCCGCTAAAGTAAGTGCTCGAAGAGTTGCATTTTTTTCTTCAGAAGAAAGCTCTCTCATTTTGATCACATATCCTTTGTCCCCTCGTGGAGATACAAGTGTATTTGAAAGACCTGTGTCAGCAAGAATAGTTTTCACTTCAGTGAGTGTCGGGGTTACTGAACCTTCTACATCAACATAGGTCACCCCAAGAATTGATCCCCCTTTGAAATCAATACCATAGTTAAGACCATACTTTGCAATCACCCCAAAAGACCCTGCGATGAGAAGAAGTGAAAGGATAAAAAATATAATTCTGTATTTAACGATAGTCATGGTATTTAATTTTATTTTAAAATTTTATATTACCGGATATGAAAGCCATTACTAAAAAGAAATCTTTTGAAACCTGAGTCTGTCTTTGGGCTGATTGTAGCAAGGAATGTTCGAGAGACAGTGATTGCGGTAAACATTGAGACGAGCACACCGATACCAAAAGTAAGTGCAAATCCTTTTACTGCAGATGTTCCAAGCCAGAAGAGCACTCCGGCAGTAATCATTGAAGATATGTTTGAGTCTCGGATTGAAAGCCACGCACGAGAGAAACCGAGAGTCATCGCATCGCTGATAGTATTTCCTTTCTTAAGCTCTTCTTTAAATCGCTCAAAGATAAGCACGTTGGCATCCACTGCCATACCAATAGAAAGAATAAACCCTGCAATACCTGCTGCAGTGAGTGTTACAGGAATCAGTTTGAAGAGAAGTAGAGATACTACAATATACATAAGGAGCGATACTACTGATACAAACCCTGGGAGTCGGTAATAAAGTACAAGGAAAAGCGTGAGGATTATAAACCCTACAACACCAGCTTTTACGCCAGCCTGCTGTGCATTTACTCCAAGTGATGGGCCAACTGTTTGAGTTGAAAGAAGTTCGATCGGTACAGGAAGTGCTCCGTAGTTGAGGTTTCGCACGAGCGCTTTTGCTTCTTCTCGGGTAAATGATCCAGAGATCACTGCTTTCCCATCTGAAATTTCTTCATTGATAACAGGGCTTGAAATCACACTTCCATCAAGAAAGATCGCAAGTACTTGTCCTTTATTTTCTCGTGTTACTTTTGCAAACAAGTCTCGCCCTTCAGCATTAAATGAAAGACCTACAGTCGGCTTCCCTGCAATACCTTGGTTTGATTGAGAAAATTCAAGAGTTGCTTTTGAAAGGAGTGCCCCAGTGATACCTGTCGGCATAAAGACCTCATCTACTGTTTTTGTTGCAAGCTCAGCTTCGGTGAGTCCTTTTGCTTCAGGACGAAGGAGCATAAATTCAAGACGAGGAGTCTCGCCCAAAAGTTTGATTGCTTGTTCTACATCAGCCACCCCTGGGAGCTCAACGATAAGTCGATGGTCTTTTTGACCTGACACAAGCCCTGCTTCTTCCACCTGGATGATTGGCTCTGACACACCAAACACATTGACGCGTCGTTCGATCACGTCTCGAAGAGAAGACATAGCACCTCCGATTTCTGATGCTGGAATTTTCGAAACATCTGCTCGATAGACCAGCTCTGTTCCACCGTTTAAGTCGAGACCAAGTGTAAACTTATATTTAGCAAAATATGACTTAGGATTAACCTGTGAGTCGTAAGCAAAAAAACCGAGTCCTGCGATTATAATAATAAGGAAAACAGACCAAATGCGATATTTAAACATATGCGGCTTATTATAGGGATTTTGAGGGGAAATGCAATGTCGCCGTATTATTTTTCCCCAAGGGTACCCCTTGGTGGAACCTTTTACCTATTACCATAATTTAACTATTCAAAAATCTCTTCCTCAAAAACTTTTTTGTCAGAAAAATAATCAGGAAAATCCTCTGGGAAAATAATCTTATTTTCAGACCTCTTTGTCCCTTTATAATCCAGATAACTGCTCCACTTATAAGTATCTAAAAATTCTAGTGCTTTTTTAATATCCTGTATTCCATTTTCTCTCCAAAGCGAATCAATCAATTTAACAGGATTAAGATGAATATAAGAACAGTTATACTTTGCCTGTTCATCACTTTCAACATGAGTCGATTTAAAAACTCCCTCAAATAACTTCCCTGTTCTCTTATACTTTCTATTAAAATACATAGAATAACTCGTGCAAAGCTTATGAATAAAATTCGCAAGAAAATTATCATCTTCTACCCCTAGGCCTCGCCTAGGGGTGATGTAGATATGGAAATGATTAGGCATTAAAACCCAAGCTCCGATAGAAACGATTTGCTCTCCTCTGTCAAAGTCAAAAGCGTCAATTCCCCTTTCAGTAATGTCATCCCTAAAATTTATATTTTTTCCTGAGTTACAAAGATAAAGTAACTTCACAAACCTATCCCTATCTTGATCATCAAGAAAAATAATTTGCTTACTATTACCTCGATTATAGATATGATAATACTCTCCTTCAGCAAAATTTTCTTTTCTGGTCGTCATATTCTAATATGATAAACCAAGCAGGTACTTTCCCCAAGGCCCGGCCTTGGGGAAATATTTATAAGGACTTTTACTGAGAGAAGATTTTAATAATTTAAAGGACTGGAAACATTATGCTTCCAGTCCTTCTTTTTAGTTGTCGGTAAATTCGAGACCTGCCTTTTTGAGGACAACTTTTGTCTCCTCAACAATCCCTTCTCCGACATGACGCCATCGGCGGAGCTCATAGGACTTATAGGTTGCAAGGTCCCCAAAGGTTTTACCTAAATAGGGATAATCCCTGCAAAGATTTCTTATCCGTGCAGGGAGTTCACTTCCTGCAATTAGAGTGTTAGCATCCATCACTCTCCTCCTATTACGAATATAACACTAAAAAGTAATATCGTCAAACCCCACTTCGTGACAGGAGGGTTTTTACAGTTTTTAGGGCGATTTTAATATCCAGCCAGAATGAGCGATTTTTTATATAGAAGAGGTCGTAGGAAAGCTTTGTTTTTGTAAGGTCTACGTCGGTACCAAACTTTGGTGGGTCTTTTTGGTAGAGCTGTGCCCAGCCTGAGAGCCCTGGTTTGATCAGGTGACGGACGGTGTAAAAGCTGATTTCTTTTTCGTAGAGTTTAACGAGGTTTGGGAGCTCTGGACGTGGACCAATAAGAGAAATATCCCCGAAGAAAACATTCCACAACTGTGGTAACTCGTCGATACGGCTGGCACGTAAGAAGCGCCCTACTCGTGTAACTTTCATATGACGGTCGCCCGAGCCTTCTCCACTGTCATCCACTGACATGGTTCGGAATTTAATAATCCTCACCAGTTTGTTATTGTGCCCCACTCTTTCTTGAGAAATGAAATACTTTCCCCCATCATCGAGTTTAATCAGAAGCATTACAAACGGATACACAATCAAAGAAACAACTCCGAGAATAAAGGAAAGAACAATATCAAAAACACGTTTCAAAAAGTCGTACGTAAACTTTGGCGAAACAGAAATATTTTCAAGAAACCAGCTGTAGGTCACAAGAGAAAGTGGAATACGGTTAAACACATCTTCGTAGATCTTATGAGAATCAATGAAGTGAATTTTTGAATACATGAGGTTATAGAGATGTGGCAAAAGCGGCCTTACTTTTTCGCTTGAAAAATCAATCGCGACGAGCTTCACATTGTTTTTGTAGATCGCCTGAACGATATCTTCTTGAATATTGAGTTCTCCTACATCATCAACATTGATTGAGGAAACAAATTCAACCGCATATCTCCCTTTATGATTTACTTCTTCAAAAAGTTCTTTCATTTCTTTACCTGAGCCGATCAAAAGAACCTGCTCTTTTTCTTTAGAACCAAAAATCTTTACACCGTACACCCTCCAGAAAACTCCAAGAATAAAAGAGATTACCACAAACAACAGAAGGATTGTTTTAGGAGTGATACCAAACTGCGGAAAAGCATAGAAAAATACGACAGCTAATACTGAATTTGCGATTTGGGCATTAAAAATAATACTCGGCAGTTGCGACGTAATGATGAGGGTGTGTTTTTCATAAAGTCCGGCAATGTAGTAGACCAAAAACCAGATAAAAAAAAGAATACCAAATGGCAAGAGATGCTGGAAATAAAGCGCAAGTGAAGGGGTATCTCCAATACGCACAGAGAGAGCGAGCCATAATGAAAAAACGTAAAAAAACACATCACCGAAAAAAAGAAGAAACACCTCTCTTTTATTTGAAATAGTCATAATATAGTTAGTATAATATGCTACAATATCGCCATATGCAAGACAAAAAAGCAAAGAGAGTAGTGCATCTGATAACCAAAGGCTCTCCCTACGGAGGTGCCCAAAACTACGTCTTTACCCTCGCCACCAACCTTCCAAAGGCCGAGTTTGAGTCTATCGTCCTTATGGGAGGCGATGGAGAGCTCAAGGAGCGCCTCGAAGCTTCGGGTATATGGACTGAGACAATTCCCTATTTAGGACGAGACATAAACCCTGTTTCTGAAATACGTGCTTTTTTTGCACTCATCAAAAAACTCAAGAAGCTTAAGCCAGATGTACTTCATACCAATAGCTCAAAAGCAGGACTCTTGGGAGCACTTGCTGGACGTATTGCGCGTGTACCTCGTATTATTTTTACTGGACATGCATGGGCATCAAACGAAGATCGTCCATGGATTATCCGAAAATTCTTTTTGCTTTTACATTGGAAAACAATACTACTCTCTGACCGAACCATCTGTGTTTCCAAAAAAACCAAAAATGACATGGCAGGGCTCAGCTTGGTAGGCGACAAAACATGCGTTATTTACAACGGCATAAGTCCATTTGAACTCTATACAAAAGAAGATGCTCGAACAAAAATACGCTCAACTATTGGACTACACGAAGACCCAGGTACACACTGGATCGGTACTATCTCCGAACTTCACACAAACAAAGGTCTCGACCTCGCTATCCACGCACTTTCACACATCGCCACTCCATTTATTTTTTTAATCATTGGTGGTGGCGAAAAAAAGCTAGAACTTGAAAGTCTTATACGCACACTAAACCTTGAAACAAAAATATACCTTCTTGGAAATATTCCTGACGCAAAAAAATATCTTAAAGCTTTTGATATTTTTACTCTCACTTCGCGCACCGAAGCACTCCCCTACACCCTCCTTGAAGCTGGGCTCTCTGAGCTACCAGTACTCGCCACAAGAGTTGGAGGGATCTCGGAGATAATAGACAACGGAGTCAACGGAGTTCTTGTAAGACCCCGTAGTGACTCCATGCAACAAGGTCTCGAACACCTTCTCTCACAACAACAAAAACGCACCGAGTATGGTCTAAAATTAAAGCAAAAAATAGAGAAGAATTTTTCACTCCAACAACAGATCGCTCAAACAATACATGTATACAATGGTGATTTTTAGTTAATGCCAAGAATCTCATTTTGAGCCAAATCCTTATGTACCGCGCGACTGTACTTGTTCATCCCCATCAAGATCCCAAGTGCGAGAAACTCATTGAGTAAATGTGACCCGCCGTAGCTCATAAACGGCAAGGTGTTTCCTGTCACAGGAAGCAGTCCTATATTCATACCAATATGAATTGTGGCATGTGTCATAAATAAAATAGTGAGTCCAGTACCGAACAACACTTCAAAATTGGATTCTCCTCGAGCAGCAATACGAAGCATTCGTGTAAATACGATAGTGTATAAAACAAGAAGAATAATTACTCCAGCAAAACCCCACTCTTCGGCGAATGCGGCAAAAATAAAGTCTGTTTGGTACTCTGGTAAAAACTGAAGCTTGCTTTGAGTACCGTATCCAATACCCTTACCAAATATTTCTCCTGAACCCACCGCGATCACCGACTGATATGCGTTATATCCCGAACCACGAATATCAGTCAGCGGATTTACAAAAGTCATGATACGCGCTTTTTGATACGGTCTAAATATAAAAAGCCATAAAAAGCCAAACATACAGACTCCGAGTATTGCTACAAAAGCAAGATGTTTTTTAGAAATACCTGACACCAAGACCATGCCGAGCCAGGTAGCAAAAATAATAATAGCTGAACCAAAGTCTGGTTGTAAAAACACAAGAAGAAAGATTATGCCGACATACATACCTGAGACGATAATATGTCGGATATGCGCAATCTCGACATGTCGTCTAGAAAAATATTTTGACAGTAGCAAAATCACCGCAAGTTTGGCACTGTCAACAGGCTGAAACGTGAACCCTCCGATACTAAACCAGCTCTGCGCACCTTTAAACACAGAGCCCACTACGAAAAGCGATGCAAGCAATACCACCGCAAGACCATAGAGTACCATCACCACCTGAGTTCTCCGTAAAAATCTCCAGTCCACGACACTTGCACAAAGAAAAATTCCAAAAGAAACAAAAAATAAAACAACCTGTTTATCAAAAAAAGAGGTTGTGCCTACAAATGAATTCATAGTTACAAGACCTGCACACACCAAAACAACAATACTCCCTGTAATTATCCAGTCGATACATGAAAATAGTGCAAGGAAACGCTTCATAAAATTATCTTTGTCTTGGGATAGCGATCACCTCAATAATATTTGGACGCAAGGTACAAATATCTTTACTGATCTTCTTGTAGATACTCGCAAGATCTGCACTCGTAGGAGCTTCAAAATATTGTGCTGGTGTAGAAGCTAATCTCGACAAAAGGTCATTATTTACAAGTGACCCGAGGCCAATAGTAAACAAAGTTATTTTTGAATCTTTTGCCACCTGAGCAGATCTTTCTGCAAAGAGTGTTGGGTAGTTGCTCTGGTCCGACATTTTTGGATCTGTTGGATCACCATCTGTCAAAAGCACGATAACTTTTTTTGAGTCTGTACGCGCACGAACACCCAACAACTCTTCTGTAGCTTTCGTCAAACCATCTCCAATATTTGTATTTTGAGCTGAGGTGGTAGCAATAAAAATCTGACCAATAGACTCTTTTACACTCGAAATACTTGAGGAAAGACTGTGGTCGAGAGGGTTTGAAGCTTCATTAGCAAAAGACACCACTCCCACCTGGTCTCCTGAAGTTAGCGAGCTTACAAAATTTGTCGCTGTGTTTTTTACACTCGTCAGAGGCTCTGGTGGATTACGTGAAATACTTGCCATGCTTCCTGAGCGATCGAGAACCAAAAGCACATCTGAAGGTACACTACAGACTGCTTGAGTTTCTTTGAATGGTCGAGGCCAGGTAAAGCCAAATACCGCTTTCTCTCTCGGAGCTATAGCGTCTACATATGTGCGAGATATGCCAATAGCATCTTGTCGACCATCATAGACAATAACCGAAAGCTCCACAGGCCCCGAACTTTTGGCTTCTGTGTTTTCTACAACTCCTGAAATAACAGGTGCGGTAGTTTCTTTTTCTATAAAGCCATGTGTTACCTTAAGTTCAGGTGAAGCAGTGTCTGTACTTACCCACTGTATCGGTGAAGTAAATTCAAAATCAGTACGTTTTACTGTTTTACCTTTTGTATTTATTGTCGGATAAAATACCAAAAACTTTTTGTTTTTTGGAATCTCTGTTTCTCCACTTACCGATGTGATAAGCAAGTTTTTTTCGTCATACAGATAAAAAGTGTACGTCGCTTTAGGTGCCCATGAAGAAATGTTTGGATTTTCAACATACGCTCCTGCATTCCACAAAGACCCAGCAACCAAAAAAGATTCAGACCATCGCACAAGTGGGTTTAACCCATCTCCTTTACACAAAAGCTGGCATGATCCACCGCAGTCTCTCCCAGTCTCATCTCCATTTCTTAAGCCGTCATTACATGAAGGTGCCTTGTAGAGGTAGTTAAAAAAAACATATGCAAAAGCCCCTAATACAAGTAAAAGTGGGAGCGCGAGATACATAAGCTGTCGTCTAAATGACCATGAACCCATATCTCTTATCATACCAAAAAGAAAGAGTAACTAAAAGAAAAAAACCGCATTTCTGTGAGTCTTTTTTTAAGTTGAATTCTTAGTTCTGGCGACTAGCTACTTTCCCCCTTGCGGAGTATCATCGCCTCAACAAAGCTTAACTACTGTGTTCGGAATGAGAACAGGTGTGACCTTTGCGACGAATCACCAGAACTAAATTTTCAACTGATTGTATTAATTGAATGAGAACAGGTGAGCTTGGGATGGGACCCAAGCGCAAGACCTTGATCATTTTGCGATTTTAATAAATAGCAAAATGTAAAAGGTGTACAGCGCCTGTAGGGCGGACCATCTGCGACGAATCACCAGAACTAAAGATTCAATTATTTATTTTCTTTTTTATGCCAAAAAACTCTGACAAATTAATATCAGATAACAGAGCATGAATGTATTTTGTATAACCTCCACACCGAAGTGGAGTGGTTCGTAAATTTCCTAATAAGAATCGACTAATTAGTACACCTTGGCTCAACACATTGCTGTGCGTACACCGAGTGCCTATCACGTAATCATCTCTTACGGGTCTCAAACGATTCCTTATCTTGAAGTATGCTTCACGCTTAGATGCTTTCAGCGTTTATCATTTCCCAACTTAGCTACTCTGCGATGCCTTTGGCAAGACAGCAGATACACCAGAGGTCAGTTCACCCCGGTCCTCTCGTCGTTTTATTCCCCTGTTACCAGGAGCACAGACTATATCTTCACCCGACCTTAAAAGGTTGAGGGTGTTGGCGTATTATAAATGTAGCCCTGTCTCATGTTTCAGTACACAAGACTTTCCAGTACTACATAAATCTGTTTGACATTACTCAAACAAGTCGTTACGGGGTCAAACCTATTATCTGTAACAATTCACTTCGTGTTTTCTTCTTCTTAGTGACGTAATTTTCATTCTGAATCACTAAGACAAGATTAACAAGTTTAGTTAGCTGTTCACGATTGAGCATATTAAATTTTGTCGAAGACAAAATTGTGCACGATTCAAGCAAACTTTTTGCTTGAATCCTTTTAAACCTGATATATGGTATCAAGTCTTCCAGAATTTCTTTAACTGTTTTAAATCCATTAATTCTAATCTCAGACATCCCGTCATTTCTGCGCGAGATGTATCCGATACCTAGAACTTTCTGAATCCAAATCAATTCTTTTTCGTGACGAGTATCTTGATAGAAACAAATGGTTGCCATAAAACGAATTTTACTTTTTCCATCTGCTCTTTTCTTAATTTGAAGCATTAAGCTTCCATCGCCATCGAGAAATCCTGCATATATGCTCTATCAATAATAGATCGACTTCCCACGGTATTATCTTAATTATTTCTGGTCTTCAAGCTTGTTTATCACTAAACAAATTGTACTACTCATGACGGACCGTCACAAGAATAGTTATCAACAGACTAGAATACACTTAAGACTTCACCGTTATTAGCCACTATTTCATCAAGGATTACTCCTTGAAGTAGCAATTCAATTACTAGGGGCAAATCTTCTCAAGAATCAACGCCTGCAGTAGATAGGAGACCAACCTGTCTCACGCTTATGTTACTCCGATTACTCGAAGGTTCGGACTATGCGCTCATCCATTTGCATGGATGGCTGGTATGTAGTCTCTACAAGTAACTAAATTATTAGTCACCCTCGGCATTGTCCACTTAGAAATGGATTCTACCGAAATACCCAGCTTCTCTATTTTATGTTTCCATAAAATGCCGCCGTGATGTGATTGTTCCTATTCCGTCTCTTCGACGGACTCGCCGATGAGGCGAGCTCTTTTTATATTTAAGAAATTTCTTACATTTCTTTTTCCTTTTCAAACGAAAAAACCTCTAAGGATTCAGATTGTGGAGACTTGAAACCGAAGTTTCTCGTCTCCACGGTCTGAACCCAGCTCGCGTATCTTTTTAATTGGCGAACAGCCAAACCCTTGGGAGCTTCTCCACCCCCAGGATAAGATGAGCCGACATCGCGTGTCGTATTTTTCTTCTGTTACCAGAAGGATCGGACTATATCTTCATCCCTTTCTCTAAATGAAAGGGAGTTCGGCGTGTTAGCATGAAGTTTTCCTTCACACTCTGACCATCTTTCAGGTCAAGTCTCTACAGGGTCATAACCCAATTTTATATCTCATGGAAGGAATAATAAATTCTTTTATTATTCCAAACAACTTAGGAATACTTGATGTTTTAATTCTAATGCGATAATACTCTTTATCTTTGTTCAGAGTTCCCTCTAAACCAATCTCTTTCAAAGATTCAAGTAGTTTATACTGATCTTCTTTAGCAAATTGTTGAGTATTAAGGTATACATTTTCTTTATTACATCTACTTCCATCGTCCATGAACCATACTGCCACCATTAAAGGATCTAATTTTAGATTAGGAATACATTTCTTTCTATCTTTATAGAACAAATCCATAATTTTAGTAAATTCTGGATGCTGTCTAGTAAAAAATCTATACGCGATGCGTGTTCCATTTCCATTTCTAGATTTTGGACCGCTTCGTGTCAAATTTTTCAAGATACTATATTTCCATTCAACATACTCTTTTTGAGTAATTGAATGATTTACTTCAAGAAATGCGTTTTTTCTCCCTTTTGCTTGACGAATATATCCGTCTCCCAAAAGAGTTCCAATAACAAATGACTTCTGTAATTGAGTTAAACTTCCCGCGGTATTGTCCATATTGTTTTAATTATACCATTTCTGATACAACGCTTGTATATGGAGTCCACCGTTATAAGCCAAATATTTTTTGTATGGAATTACTCCCATAGGCACCCCGATGTTTCCCAATTTTTACATTGAGAGTTAAGGTGCCGAACTGTGCCGTCGCTTTGGACGCTTAGGCACAACCAGCCTGTTATCCCCAGGGTAGCTTTTATCCGATAATCTCCGGCCGCCTCTAACACGGACCGTCGGTTCACTATGTTCTGCTTTCGCATCTGTTTGACATGTACGTCTCACAGTTAAGCCAGCTTGTGCCATTACACTATCGCCATGGTTTCCATTCACGGCTAGCTGACCTTAATAAACTCCTCCGTTACTTTTTAGGAGGATAGCGCCCCACTAAAACTGCCCACCAGACACTGTCTCTCGTCGTTTTTTCCGCCGAGGTTAGAAAATATAACAAACAAGATGGCTATTTCACTGACGGATCCAGGCTACCCGGGAGTGCCCTTCAAATCCTCACCACTATGCTACGCATGCAAGTCATATTCTCAATATCAAGATGCAGTAAAGCTCCTGGGGTCTTTTCGTCTAACTGCAGGTAACCGGCATCTTCACCGGTATTGTATTTTCACCGAGCAAATCCCCGAGACAGTTTTCCAGTCATTACACCATTCGTGCGCGTCGGAACTTACCCGACAAGGAATTTCGCTTTAGGTTTCTTTTTACCTAGGACCATATCTTCACCCTCAATAAAGTAGGGTGCACGGCGTGTGGTCTCTGAGGGATCAAAAACGAATTTTAAATTTAAAATTTTAAATTTGAAATTAATTTCCGACTTCCCTGCTGATCATCGTTCAAATTAAACGACTTCCCAGCATATAGCCATGTGTTTTTGGACTCTGTTCTGTATTACTACAGAGAGAGGCAGCTTTGAATGATTGTAATGATTATTTTTTATTTAGTTTATCAAAATGCATTTGCATTTTATTACAACTAGCTTCGAGTGAATTGAGAGAGTATTCTCTTTGAATTCCGAGAAGCGACGTTGGAACAAAGGGGTTAAATACCCCTTTATTGCGTCTGCAGAACTACAACAGTCCCAGTCCTTGTACGAGCAAAAATAAATCTTTGTTCGTACAACCTTAGGACCGTTATAGTTACGGCCGACATTCACCAGGGCTTATACAGTCAACCTAGCGTCTTGCGACATTTAGCTCCCATATTTGACCTTCTGGCATTGGTCAGGTGTCACCCCCTATACATCCTCTTACGAGTTCGCAGGGAGCTGTGTTTTTGATAAACAGTTGCCAGAAATACTTTAGCTGCGGCCCACATTAAAGTGGGCAAGCCTTATTCCGAAGTTACGGCTGCTTTTTTGCCGAGTTCCTTGGGGATCTCTCACTCGTTCGCCTTGGTCTACTCGACCTGACTACCTGTGTCGGTTTACGGTACGGTTCTTATGTACTTAAGCTTAGAAACTTTTCTTGGAAGCGCGCTTTGTAGAATCCCTCTTGACGAATCGCAAGGTTTCGCAACCGCTCGAATACCACATTAAAGTGAGTGCCCGGATTTACCTGGGACACATTCTCACGACAGTGACTCAAATCCAATAATGAGCCCTACATACAGCACTCCGTCCTTCCATCGCATTACATAAAAGTTGAGGAATATTAACCTCATGTCCATCGGATGCGGATCTCTCCATTTCCTTAGGCCCGACTAACCCTGCTCTGATTAACATTGAACAGGAAACCTTAGTCTTTCGGCGTGCAGGGATTTCACCTGCATTGTGGTTACTTGTGCCAACATTCTTACTTCGCATCGCTCCACCATGGGTCACCCCTTTGGCTTCAGCGCAGATACGAATACTCTCCTACCGCTTGTACTTGTAAAAACAAATACAAACCCTCAGTTTCGGTACTATGTTTAACCCCGATTATTTGCGGCGCAGATTCTCTTACTGAGTGAGCTGTTACGCTATCTTTAAAGGATGGCTGCTTCTAAGCCAACCTCCTCAGTGTCAAAGAAAATCCACCACCTTAAGTGTACTTAACATAGATTTAGGGACCTTAAATAGAGATCAGGGCTGTTTCCCTTTTGACGTATGGAGCTTAGCCCCCACCGTCTAACTGCTAGGCTGTAATCTTCCGTATTCGGAGTTTGATAGGACTCACGAGATTGCTCCCTGTTGAGTCCTTCCAGTGCTCTACCCCGGAAGGGATCACCTAACGCTAGCCCAAAAGCTATTTCGGAGAGAACCAGCTATTACCAGGCTCGATTAGCTTTTCACTTCTTACCACAAGTCATCAGATAGTATTGCACGGCTAAACTGTTCGGGCCTCCCTTCATCTTTCGACAAAGTTCACCCTGCTCATGGTAAGCTCGCTCTGGCTTCGGGTCTGATGCATACAACTTAACGCGCTATTCACACTCGGTTTCCCTACGACTCCGTCCGGTAAAGGACTTAGCCTTGCTGCATCCATCAACTCGTTGGCTCATTCTTCAATAGGCACGCCGTGACGGGACATTGCTGCCCGCTCCGACTCCTTGTAAGCATATGGTTTCAGGTCTATTTCACCGTCCTCTCGGACTACTTTTCACCTTTCCCTCACGGTACTAGTTCACTATCGATCTCTAAAAGTATTTAGCCTTACCGGTTAGTACCGGCAGATTCCCCCGAGCTATTCATGTCTCGAGGTACTCAAGAATAACAACAAAGAAGATAGTATATTTTCATGTACGGGACTATTACCCTCTAGGGTCGCACTTTCCAGTGCATTCCATTAACATACTATTTTTTAACTTCTCTCAAATAAATTTGACGTTGTTACCTTACAACCCCGGCACATCACGCTAAGAGCGGGATGAATTTCAAATTTCTAATTTCAAATTTTAAAACGGATGCACATGCATTTTGTTTTGAAATTTAGAATTTTAAATTTAAAATTTTCCCCGTGCTCAATGTGATGTGCCGGTTTGGGCTCATTCGTGTTCGCTCGCCGCTACTAACGAAATGTCGTTCTTACGAACATTGTTTTCTTTTCCTCCAGGTACTGAAATGTTTTACTTCCCTGGGTGTGCGCTCTACATAATTTGTAGAGTAACAGCAAAAGCTGTTGGGTTCCCCCATTCAGAGATTTCCGGATCAAAGGTTGCTAGGTACCTCCCCGAAACGTATCGCCACCATGCCGCGTCTTTCATCGCCCTTTAGAGTCTAGGCATCCACCATATGCTCTTAAATTTCCCATTAGGAAATTTAAAAACCACAATTATATTTCTTACATTCATACTCTGTTATCTAATATCTATTCGATGTTAGTAACATTGTATTGCTCCGCCTACCCACCCGAAAAGACCCATCATTGGTCAGTAGTAAGTGGCGGAATTAAGTTGTCAAATATCGAGCCAGGCCGAGAAACAAAAAATCCGCACAAAGCGGAGTCCAGGTAACAATCAATTAAGCTTGTTATCTCAAACGCCGCTTTTTAAATCTAATGTTTTTTTCATACCGAATGAAGCTAGTATATACGAGACCACCTCCCCTGTCAACAGACTTTTCCCCTTATTTTTAAAGGGTTTTCAGGGGCTTTTTTGGGTACCAAAAAACCACCCTTTTTAGGGTGGTTTTTTATGCTTTCTGCCTCATCGGCAGACTCGCCGGAGAGGCGAGCTATCGTCGTTCTTTAATCTCCTCTCGTACCTTCTTAATAGCATCCGCCGCTGCCTCCTGTCCTCCAAGACCAAATGCGAGTCCGAGTGCCAAAGAAACCGCTACCACAAAACCAGTAAAGAGTGTCTGAATAAATGCACCCGCAATACCCATCTGAGAAAGCGCAACGAGAATTGCAAAAATCCAAATTGCCCACTTTGAAACCTTTCCAAGTATTGCTGAAGAAGTAAGACCAGCGGTTCGAGAAGATGCTACCACGATCCGCTCAATCGCATCTCCTACTACTACTCCGATCAAAAGGATAAGGACTGCAACAATGAGCTGTGGAAGATACCCAAGCACCACCTGACTCAAGAACTGTGTTACCTGCACAAGACCAAGCACATCGAAGCTTGCGATAAGGAAAATAATTATAATAACTGTCTTGATAAGCCACCCCACAAAATGAGATGCTCGAAGCTCAAGCCCAGCTTTCTTCACAACATTTTCAAAACCAGTTTTTCGCAACGCCTCATCAAAATGCACAGCATCGAGAAATTTGGTGACAGCTTTTCCTACCAATGCACCGATCGCCCAACCAAGACCCAAGATCACTAATGCGACAATGAGATTTGGAATGAATAAAAGAATACCTGACCACAAACTTTGAAAGGAAGTCTCAAGCACACCTCCCCACGATTGAAACATCATAATATAGTGTTAGTTAATATTTTCTAATACACTCATATTATCACGAAATTTAGAGACCAAGCTTGTTGATAATCTTGTCATGTGGATAATCCAATATATCGCGAATTAGCTTGTCGTACATAGAGAGACGGTAGATAAAATCTGTTGTTGTAAAGTAGGCGTACTTGAGCTCTTTACCGATCTCAGCTTCAAGTGTCTTTACGACATTTTCCAACTGAGTTTTTTTAATATTATCCCCCACTACAAGCAAATCGACTCGACTCTCAGAGTCCTGGATAAACACACCGGAAATAACAAGAAGTTTTACTGTACCAAGTTGTGTTATTTTTTTTACTATTTCTTTTGGCTGAAGTGGTTTTGCATTTATGAGAAAATTTTGAAGTGGTGCCATGTATGAAAAATTCCGATTCAGATGATAGCCATATGCAGTGACACGCATCTCTGTTTTTTTGCCATGTTTGACCGGAATCTTTGCAACAACCTTTCGTTTGATCAGGGATATTTTTTCAAGAGCATTGAGTTCCTTGCGGACACGAACAGGATCTTCTTTTACTCGCTCTGCAATATTGTTTACTTCATAGACGATGTCAGGATTGAACAAAAAAAGGCGCATGATTTTCACACGAGCTTCTGAGCCGAAGAGTTTTGACAATATTTCCATATGGGTGATTATAGCAGGTTGAGGTGGTTCTGATAATTGACAAATATAAAAAAACAGGATGCTCTTAGAGCATCCTGTTTTTCTGTTTTTGAGTTTATTTGGTGAATTACTTGAAAGTAACTTTTCCTCCTGCACCTTCTACAGCTGCTTTAAGAGCATCTGCATCTTCTTTCTTCATACCTGTCTTAAGCATAGCTGGCGCTGCATCTACAAGGTCTTTTGCTTCTTTCAATCCAAGAGCAAGAGCTTCTTTTACAACCTTGATAACTGCAATCTTTGTAGCACCACCGTCGGTAAGTTCTACATCAAATGAAGATTTCTCTTCTGCTGCACCCGCACCTGCGCCCGCTGCTGGAGCTGCTGCAACTGCTGCTGCTGATACACCAAACTTTTCTTCAAGGTGTTTTACCAACTCATGAAGATCAAGCACTGACATTGTTTCGATTGCTTCTACGATAGATTTAAACTTCGCAGGAGTAGCAACTACTGTATTTTCTGTTTCCATAATTTTTAGTTTATACAAATATACGAATAATTTCCGAATATACGAATGTTTCCGAATGAATGCTTGTGGTTTTTTATTTGTAACCATTCCCATTATTCGTACATTCGCATATTCACATGTTTAACTTTTCTTTTCTGCTATTTGTCCGAGTGCCACTACGAAGCGCTGGATCGGAGAGTTAATAAGATTAACAAACTGAGCCTGAAGAGTTTTCATACCAGGAATATTTGCAACCATAGTCATTTGAGACTGGTCCATAAACTTCCCTTCGAACACTCCTCCCACTATCTGAATCTTCTTATCAAACTTTTTTTGGAAAGTGAAGATTTCACGAGCAGGATCTAAAAGATCTGTCCCGTATACCATTGCAAACTCGCCTGGCATAACAGGCATCTCTCCTGTGACACCACCTTCTGTCAAAGCTCTCTTTGAAAGAGTTTTCTTTGCCACCATGTAGCCCACACCTTTTTCTCGAAGCGTCTTTCTGATCTCACTGGTGTCCGAAACCGGCAAACCTTTGAAATTTAAAAACACGAGAGATTTTGATTCTTTTACAATCTTTTTAAGATTATCAAGAATCCCTGACTTTTTTTCTTTTGAAATAGCCATATTTTATTTTTTAAACGATCTAGTAATACGACCCAAGGTTTAGGAGAAAAGTGCATAAAGCACGTTTGTCTCGGCAGGCTAGAACAATTTAGTAAAATTGTTCGCCCGACCTTTGCTTAGTAAAGCAAAGGTTTAGGGTTTGATTAAGGCTTTCGCCACCATACTGTCTCTGACCTTATGAAGACCACTATACCAAAATACAACAAAATGTCAAAATATCCTCAAGAGAGTGCTCCATATTTTACGAGGCAGCCAAAGCATGGATTCGAGGGCTGAGGGGTTTTGTGTACTGTACTGCACATTTGCAACAATACTTGAAGTTGTGGCATGGATTTCTGGTACAGTTGAACTACTTATCGGCACCGCATCCGAAACTTCGGTTTTCGAGATAGTATTTTTTATATCTACAGGATAACTTTTAGAAACAGGCTTTTGGGGTACCTTTACTAAAACCTTCTTACTTTCTTTAAGTACTTCTTTTTTTGAAACGCTAGGTAAGACTGTTGTCTGCACAGTCGCCGAAGGTATGCCGATAAATATACTTTGTGTAGTAGTGTAAGATTTTTTAGATGTCCGACCCATAACCTTCACTGTTATTGTGTGCTTACCAAGAGTCGGGTCAGTGTAATAAAAAGTACGGTTGCTCGTATTTTTTGACATAGTTTTAGAAGCTGTCTTACCAGAGCTCCCTAAAAACTTCCCCGTAGCCGATGAACTCTGGAAAAACATGTCCATTGTTTCAACCACAGACTCACCTACCCCTCCACTGCTTTGCGACTGTATTGTCAGTGGTCCTGAAATACTCTGCGGAGCTACTACCTGTTCTTTTGTGACAAAAGTAAACTGACTGACCTCAGCAAAAACACTTGCGCAAAATCCGACACAACACAGGAGAGCAATACATGCTATATATAATATTTTCATACAACAAAACCTCGTACGAGGTTTGGGTGCAAGCTATTGGTTATAGTTTATAACAGAAGCGGTGGTTTCTACGGGCACCGATTTACTATTCTTATGTATCTTTATGGCAATAAGAAAAATAACACTCACTACAAGTAAGGTAACAAACCCAGAAAACATCCGCCAAAATTTTTCATCTACGTATTCTTTCATGGAGTAATAATATGCTTATCTTCTATTTTTCACAAATTGAGTAATAAAGTAGATTATGGAAACAAAAGAGTAAAACCCAGCAAAGAACCAGTTTGTTGATTCCTTATCAGGATTCAACATAATACCCCGAGCTGTTTCTGGTGAAATTAGAACAAAAAACATTCCCACCAAAAAAAACACTCCTGTAAACTTAAGCCAGAACTTATATTTTTGATCATTAAGGGTTAAAGCGAATAAACTGAGCGGTAGTAAAATTAGAAACCATAGGAATGGGTACTGGGCACCATTGGCCAAATACCCCTCACAATACAAATCTTTGTCACAAGGAAGAAACAATAAGAAATTAACTACCAATAAGACTAGTACGAGTAAACTTGTTTTCTTTTTCATTCTATTTCTCTAAATTATTTAATAAAGTTTCAAGCATTCCAATCAATACTTCTGCATCTGCATTGGTGAATCTCTGTGGTTTTGGTTTCTTAGGAAGAGGTTTTGCCACCTTTACCTTAAGTACACTCTGGAAACGCTCTGCTTTCAGCTGTGCTTTGGATATCTTCCCTTTTTGTATTGATTTAATAATACCATCAATTCGTTTTGAAAGTGTAGTCTTTCGAGCCGGTTTGATATCAAAAGAGTTTATGGTTGTCTTCATGATTTGAAGAAAAGTAATTGGATCAAACTCTACTGTAGGGGCGAGAGTAAAGTCAGTAGTACCATCTCCTGTGACGTCGAGTTTGAGTTCTGGGGCCTGAGTTACAGTGTTTAGCACTACTTCTCCTTGGGTTTGAGTGGTCACCGGAATATCTGTAAATGTGGAGATGCTGGTTTCCCCTGTAGGTGCGACTTTTTCAGAAATAAATGTGAAGGTTCCACTACCGGTGCCCTGAAGTACTATTTTTTGTATATCTTCTTCAGGCATATTTACATACTTCCCTTCTCCAAATTCAAGATACGAGCTGTTTGGAATATCTTCTTGAATATAGCAGAAATCTTCTGTATCTGAACAGATTTTACCCGTAAAATTACCGAATGAATCATAGGCTCCAATCGATACTGGTGAGTGAATACTGACACGGAGTCGGTTTTTAGAATCAACTGGTTTTGTATTTTTTAAAACAGCATCGAAAACAATCTCTGTCTTTTGCATAACTGATTTAATTAGATTATTCAGTGAATTGATTTCTAAAATATCTTTATGCTCTCTGTTATACCTAAATCCTCCTAAAATTTGACCATTATAACGTTCAAAATTCACCCAATACTTCTCCCCTCCCATATAATGTGCACTCGGCTCTACCACTGTCTTGTCACCATCTATTGTAAAGATAGGTTTTTCATCAAGAACATAACAATTAAATAAGCCGACCCCATTGCACACTTGTGAATATTTTGGAACATAACTGAGACTTGCTACCGTATCGAGTCCCCATCCTGCAACTTGCACCACACGCATAGTCGTTGGTGGCACCCAGTAGTCAATACTTGTATGCATTGTTTCACTTTTAGCGAGCAATGTTTCTGAAAGGTTGATTGGTAACTTTGTCAGAGATGACAAAGGATTCACTCTACCCTCTTGTCCCAAAAGAAAACTTCTATACTCAGAGTATGAATCTGTAGTAGACCCATATGCCTGTATAAAAGGAGTGGTTACCGCACCAGGTAGACCAGAACCAATAAAAGTTACAGGGGCAATATCTATCCTATTTATATATTCCCTAGAAGGTAGGAGTCCATATGCCCCCGGCATATTGCGCCCCAACTCTCGAGCATGTTCTTCGTCCATAAGTAGCCCTCCACCTATTCTCTGGTCATACCCATGAAGCACTGCAGGTACCGCTACTGCTGTACCTATCTGAGGACTTGCCACTAGCACAAGTACATCAATTTTATCGATCAAGTCACTTGTTCCTGCATTTTTCATTGCTTGTAGTTTTACCATCAATGCTTTTGCCAAAAGTCCTCCGTTACTATGAGCAATGATAGTTACTTTCCCGCTTGTCGAAGAAGCGACGAGATTTTCTAAAGTTGCAACCAAAGACTTTTTACCACCTTTATATCGAGTACCATTCTCAACAATATCATCAACACTTTGTCGCCAGTCATAAGCATATGTTTCCCATCGGGCCATTCTCTTTGGTAGCGCTGGGTCGGTCAGGTCATCGAGTGTTTTAAAGAAACTTTTATAGATATTTTGTCCGGCAAAGCCACTGGGTACTGGCGTATTTGTCTCACTAATTGCGTCACGTGTATAGATATCTGTTTTCTTACTTGTTCCATCGGAGTTTAGGTACAAATCTTCAACGTCGGATTTTTTGTTTGATTCCCACAACTGATCTTCACAATTAATCTGACATGTCAGACTTCTTGTTCTATAGAGCCGACTTGCCTCAAAACCTGGAAGAAAAAGAACATTGGAAAGACCATAAGGCGCAGGCGCGACATCTTTCACATTTTTCCAAGTCACATTATCATCTGTTGTAAACACAGGGCCTTTTCCTACTGTAGTCCACACTGTTGATGAAGCTAAATATACGCTTTTGTCATAATTATTTGAAGAACTATCTAGATTTACAAGATCACAACGATCTTCGTCACATACGTTATAATAATGAGTAGTTGTGTCTTTTATAACATACTCAAGAGGTGTACGAACATGGTTCCACCAAGACGAATCCACATGAGTTACCAGAAGATTATTTATATTAAACCCATTAAACGAAACTACACCGTTAACACAGTACTGCCGATCCACAACTCCGTAACTAAAGGAAACCACATCCTCTTCTCGATGAACGAGTGAGAGAGTGTAGTTATGTGTCGGTATGCAGTTGATAGACACCCTAGGAATATCTCCGTTTGAAGCTATACGTACAGGCAGATCGTTTGGATCACCGATTGACTCTGGTGGAACAGGTGGTGGTGGGACAACTTTTGTCCACCCTACTCCATCGAAATCAAACTTATAACCCACAGCGATAGTGGGATATGTTGTATCTTCGGGACCAAGCACTGCATTATTATTCCCATTTGACGCACTCGGAAGATTGATAAGTCCATTATACAAAGGGGCGTCATAGGCATAAACATCGGTGGTATCTTTTACCACTATCTTCAGTGGCACGTGAATATACCGAGACCATTCAGGGTACGCACCAACAAAACTCAATAGGTACGCATTGAGGTCAAAGCTGTCAAAATAAGCATTCCCGGCAATACACGGTCTTCGCATATAACCACCCACCGAATACCAAAAAGGACTTGTTTTCCCATAGAGCAAGAGAGCTGTTGCATTGGTTCCTGTACACGAAACTGAAAAAGCACTAATCACTCCCGACGAAGTAATATCGACATCAATCGTACTGTAGGCCTCGGTAACACCAAACGAAACAAAAAACAAAATCGCTCCGATAAGAGCGATTTTGAAAAGAGAAAACATAGGTGACAAGAAGTGTGTAGAAGTACTTAAAGATTGGAGATGTTGTGATCTCATGTGATTGAGTTAAGTATAATAACAAATTACGAATAGAGTCAACCTGTGGATAACTATGATGTTCCGTAGCTGTTATTACCTAAATTTGTATAAAAAAATACATAAGGGACCCCTATGTATTTTGTACCACCGTAATTTAATTGAATGTGTTTTTGAGTTCGAGAAGTGCTGGGTTGTTTGGTATTGCTTGCAAACCTTTTTCCACCACAGCTCTTGCTTTGACTATGTCTTTTGAGACATCGCGGTAGCTTTCAGCAAGTTGAATGTAGAGGTAGGATTGAGTTGGGCCGTTTTTGATTGCTTGGTTATAGTATTTTTCTGCATTCACCATATCTTTCAGGTAGTATGCGTACATATTTGCCAGGTTACCATATGAGATATAGTCAGTCGGTGCAAGCTTTCCTGCGTAGTCCCAGTAGAGCTTTGCTCCTGCATAATCCCCTGCCACTTTAAAATATGTTCCAAGATCAATCCAGTAATCAAACTTTGTTGGATCTTTCTTGAGCACAGCCTGTAGTTCTGGGACTTTTGTTTCAATAAGAGTTTTCACTCGCGGATCAACACCAGGAGCAAACACAGCCACACGTGTCAAAGAAGCTATAGGTTGCGGTACTCCAGACCCCTTAACCATCTCAACAGTGTAACCTTTTGGAACAGTAGTAGTGATGCCTCCCCCAAGGTCAACTATAGTAGTGGAGGCAGTATCAGCAGATAGAGCTTGTGTAGCTTGCACATCCTCAAGAGCAGTATTTTCTTTTTTCTCTTTTGATGTATCAAATACGAAATAAAGTCCTATGAGCAACAAGAGTGCTACGATACCTATACCAAGATTTCTTTTTTGTGAGTTCATAGAATATATATACTATTTGTTAACTTAGGCATTATACCAAACACACAGAAAAAATATACAGCACGTCTAAAACCTTTTTGTACAACAAAAAACCACTCCCTTGCGAGAGTGGTTTTCTGTCAGTCGGTTTTAAACCTACTTAACCTAAGTATTAGTTAGATCGAGTCTGGATAAGACCACTTGATGGGAAGCCTGGAAGACTTGCACCGTTTGAGAAGTCAACATCAGCTGTTGAAGACGTAGACGTTGCGTTTCCTGACCACACAAAGTTGTTTCCTGCTGTCAATGATGACGATGTTGCCACATTGAAACCTGAAGTCAAAGTTGTTGGATAAGCTGAGTCACCCAAGAGTGTTGTAACTGCAGATGAACCTGTAGTTACACCTGAGATTGAAGCTCGGAGCTCGAAGTACAATGTTGCACCAGCAGAAACCTGAACTGGGTTTGTTGTTGGTGAAATTGCAAACGCTGCAGCTGTTGGAATAGTAGCCTGTGTTGAGCCAATCTGACCACTTGTACCTTGTCCAGAAACTGGAGAAGAGTATGAAGCGTCTGTAAAGGCGTACAATGCTACGTTAGTAACTGTTGCTGAAGTAGTAGCTACTGAGAATTTCATTGAAGAGATTCCAATAGATCCATTTGCATTAGCAGTTACCTTGTAACGAATAAGTCGTCCGTCTGCGAGTCCTGTTGAACCAAGAGTATCAAGAGCGAGTGTAGGGAATGATTTGAACAATCGTACACCTGCTACTGATGTAGAACCAGTTGCGTTGATTGTGTTACCAGAACCTACTCCTGTTCCCTGAGTACCTGTAGCGTCAGAACCATTGAAGTCAACTCTGATAAGTGATCCTTGTGATGCTGGCTGTGATGTTCCAACCATACCTAGGTCAACTTTTACTGTCAAAGTCTTGTCTGTATCCTTTGGAAGTACTACTGAAGTTGCAAATGTTGATGTAGCGAATGCACTGTTACCAGTAAATACTGCTGTACCAACTTGTGTTGCACCGTCCCAGATAGAAACTTGTACAAGGTCAGATGCAGAACCTGAAGTAAGTCTCAAAGAAACTCGGTTTAGGTTAACTGCTTCATTTGTAGCTCGGAATTTGAATACACCTGCAGTATTTCCTGTAGAACCAGATGCCACAACAGTGTATGAAGGGCTAGATGAATCTGTAGATACTACGAGTGATCCTGTTCCAACTGTCATAGTCTGACCAGCTCCTGTAGAACCAGTAGCAACAATTGAGTTTGAAGATGTTACTCCAGAAACTGCAATGTTACCGATCTGTATTCCTGTAATACCCCACTGGAATGTACCACTAGCGGCTGAAGTTACATTACACTTAAGTGTCAAAGTCTTGACTGTTCCTTTCGCAACAACAAGCTGTGAATCAAGTGTAAATGTATTTGTAGCTGCTGATGTAGTTACAACGTTTGAACCTGTGTTCAAAGCTGTAGCACCATCAAACAACTGACATGATGTTGCACCTGTGTTTCCACCTGTGTTTGTCAAAGCAAGTGATGAGAATCGTACATCTTCACCTGACTGTGACGCATCAAACTGGAAGTTAGCAAATGTAATACCCTGACCACCAGCCACAATTGACTGAGCTGAAGGTGTAGCTGAAACACTTACTGCAAGTGAAGCTGCCTTAACTGTCATTGTGTTCATTGTGAAGATACCAGCACCTGAAAGACTTACAGTGTTACCTGTTGTCTGTCCTGTGATGTTTGTCCACTGTGAAGATGGAGTTGACGCAACTGTAAATGTTGTATTGTTAGGTGTTGCTGAAGCAAGCTTTCCTTTCAATGTGTATGTTCGCACTCCAACTGGGAATGTAACTGTATCACTAAATGAAAGTGATGTTCCAACCTGATCTACTGGACCTGCAACTACCGCTCCGTTTGCATCAACGATTGTTACGTTTGTCAAACCGAATGTGTTACCTGTTGTTGTAGATACTGTAAACACCATGTTTTGTACCGCGATAGCTTCACCCTTGAAGTCTGTCTGGAATCCACCAAGTACCTGGTTAGGTACATTTACTGCAACGTTTGCTGCAGCAACAGAAGTTGCCTTCTGGATAGTTGTTACTGAACCACCTGTTACTGTAACAAGTGAACCATCGAAGAATGGTGTTCCTGTTGTGAACTGAGATGCAGTTGTTACTGAACCTGTTGTTCCAGCTGTAGGTGTTATACCGTACATGTATGTCTCACCAGTAAGGTAGATGTCTGTTGCTCGATTGATATCGAACTGTACAGTTCGTCCTGCTGTGTTTGAACCAATGATATCACCCTGAACATAGATGTCTTTTGAGAAACCTTTGTCAATTGAGATACCACCTGGGAATACTGCAGAGTAGTATTTACCGTCTGAAGAAACTACTGTGTTGTAAGATGTTCCATCTACGTAAACCATTACGTTTGTAAGGTCGTTAGATGATGCTGAACCTACCTGATTGAATCGGATAGAGTTAAGCTTTACTTTTTCAGCTGAACCAGCAGTTACTCGGATACCAGCAAATTTGTATGCTGTTGTACCGATTTCTTTTGACTGAGCTGAGTTTGGATCAAATGATGAGATCGCAAGTGTAGCTGCACCCAATGAGAGTGTAGCGTTCACTGTGTGCTGAGCACCCATGATAGGAAGTGATCCTGATACTGTAGCTGATGTGTTAATCGCTACAACATTAAGACCAACAACCTGTCCTGCGAGTGCACTCAAGTTTGCTGCCATATTACCGGCAACTGTAACAGTCTGAGATGTTCCTGCTTTGATCACCCATGCCTCACCAACCATTGCCTGGTTGTTTGAGTTGAGAGTCTTAGCAACACCAATCTGCATTCCGTTTGAATTCAAAAGTACTACTCCTGCAAATACAGAGTTCTGTGCGAGACCTGATCGCTCTACAGTAATAGAGTTAACAGTTACGTCAGATGAACCTGCTGTAAGCGTAAGAGTTGTAAATGGAATTCGAGAAGCTGACTGAGGTGCAAGAGAGTTCGCAGGCTGTGATGCCATTGAAACTGTCAAAGCTCCACCCTGTGGGTTTGTACCAGGAGTAGTTGGTGTTGTTGGTGTAGTCACAACTGAACCACTCATAGTATTAAGCTTTGCTCGTGTGATAGCTCCTACGAAACCAGCTGCTGGGCTGATGCCGTATTTAGTCTGGAACTTAATCACTGCAGATCGAGTAGCTGGACCAAATGTTGATGTTTCCATTCCTGGAGAACCAGCACCTGATGATGCAACTTTTGTATCAGCACTCATGTTCAAAACCTTCTGGAGGTTCATTACATCAGTACCTTTACTTCCCATTGTCAAATTTGTGTTAAATGTGTATCCAGTTGAGCTTGCACCTCCAAGAGATGAAAGCTGTGCCTGCAACATGTTGATCTGAGCCTGTAGTTCCGCAGATGTAAGAGCAGATGCAGTAACCGGAGTTGCTACAAATGAAAATACCATTGCGAATCCTGCGAACCCAGCAACAAGTTTTGCGAACGTTGATTGTGCTGTCATATATTCGTTTTTTGTAAATGTGATCACCCCTCACTTGTTACTAATAAAATAGTAAGGACATGAATCACGAACCGATGATAATAACTTAATAAAGGACTACCTGTATTTTAACTTCACCCGGATCGAATAAATAAAATTTATTTATTCACCGATTGCTTGTTAAAATAATTTGTGAACCGAGTCGCACACCTTTGTAAGGCATGTGCTCAACTCAACTAATCTCTTCAGTTTATATTTGTACGACCAACCACATGGTGGCAGCTGGTGTACAGACCGACACAAACTGAAAAGATAGTTTGCGATGTTTAGTCTGAATATCTGTTATGCAGATAAAGGCGGGATAAATTCTGATATACGGAAATGAGAACTTTTTAAAAAAGTCCTAAAATAATTTTCTATTAAGTTGTCAATGATCTGTTCGTGCCGAGTGACTGTCTGTATCTGAAATATAAGTATAACGCACTTCTAAACATCTGCTAGAAATGAATGTCTACTTATTAAAACAATTATATATGTGAGAGGTCATCCCAACAAAATAATTTTGTGGATAACTTGTGTATTGACCCTTTAAAACAAGGGCTAAATAGCACAAAACCCACAGCTCCAAGTATCTCACAAAAGGGGTCCGAAAGTCAATATTTTCAATAGGGATACGAAATAAAATAGAAGGACGCGAGATAAGAACAATGAAGCCTATTTTCAAACCAAAATCTTTTTTTTAGATTTCTACTCGACAAGAGAATATTTGCTCCACCGTCGCTCACCCACCTTCTTAAGGACACCGATCTGTATCAAAGCAATGAGCTCTCTTTGTATTGTTTTTTCACTACAATCTCGTATAACCTGAGCGATATCTTTGATAGTAAGGTCTTTCTTTTTCTTTAGTAAATTGATTATGATTGATTGACGATTTGTCTTTTTAAATGAATCTTTGTTTTCTGGAGTATCTGTAAAAGACAGGTTGTCTTTTACAGCATTGCTTTGTCTTTTATCAAAAGACCGGGGTGATGGTGTGTTAAAGGTTTGCATACCACCCGAAGTGTCCTTTTCTACTTCTTTGTTTAAAGCAACGTCAAAGAATGTTTGCGGTAGTGAGAAACGTGTACCTGTAGTTATTTCTTTTTTGAAAGAAGAAAGTGCCTCTACGAGGTTCATGAACTCTGTTTTAAGTATAGAAAAATTCATCGGAGAAACGAGTCCTGAACGTGAGGCCACTTCTAGGAGCGACACTATTTCAAGGACTTTTGTTTTTACTTCATTTGAAAACTCATGTTCTCTTGATTCAAGTATTTCTTTAAAACCAATTATAAAAGACAATAGATGCGAGACCTTGATACGCAATGTCCACTTCATAGGCTCCGCATCCCCAAAAAGATTGGTGACCATGTAAAGTGCAGTAGCGAGCTTTTCTGTCTTTTTATACACAAAGACAAAAGACTGGTCTTGGGAGAAATAATCAATAGGGCTATTGTTATTCGAAGAATGAGCTGCCTGGTTTTGGCTGCTGTCTGTAGGCACTATGTCTTTTTTATGACCTTGATTGTCCATTAGTTTTTTATTTTGTTTCAGAGACAATTTTTAGAAGTCTTTTGTTGTCTTATATAATACCACATGTCTTTTATTCTATCAAGTACATGTCCATTATACACTAGGGTAGAGATATGAAACAAGAGATATAGAATCATTGAGTTTATGCCTCTATTCTTCTTATCTCAAACTTCTTACTTCTCACCTCGTATTTCTACATGTTTCTACACATCTCAATATTTCTTTTGTGCTATAATAAGTAAAATTTTAAAAAAATGGGACGCAAGAAAAAACTCGAAGAAAAAAAGGAAGACTCTGAGAACAGCTTATTCACCTATCTACAAGAAGAAACACTACAGGGTATTATTGCAGTTCTCTTTTTTGTGCTCGCAACTTTTTTCACACTCGCTGGTTTTTCAAGTGGGGGTAAAGTGGGACTTTGGACCTATGATTTTTTAAAAAATCTTTTTGGATACGGTTACTGGCTCCTTCCTCTCCTCTTTCTTATTCTCTGTATTTCTTTTTTTAATTCACTTAAAAAAAAGCTCGCTCTTACACACAGTATCGGAGGTTTACTTTTCTTCTGTTCTGCACTTGCACTCCTCAATATTTTTACATCATCAGGTGGGCTTGGAGGAAAGGGTGGTGTAGTCGGCAACCTAATCTCTTCCCCACTCCTTTCACTTTTTGACCTCTACGCTTCTATCATTATTCTTATCGCATTTGTAGTGATATCTTTTTTGGTTATGTTTGATATTCCACTCAAGCTACATTTTTCATCGCTCTTTAGAAAGAAGGAGGTTCTTGTTGATGCGTCACTTGATACTGAACCTATCCTCGCACCAGCTACTGCCCAAGCTATTGCTCAGGCAAACCTCGATGATGCGAAAAAAGATGAATCAAAGGCATCTACAAAAAAATCTGACACTGACGAAAAGAAGGATTTTGATCTTGCGGGAAGTTTTCTTTCACTCTCTGGAAAAGAGTTTGTTCCTCCCCCACTTACCCTTCTTGAAAAAGATCGGGGCAAGCCAGGAGTTGGAGATATTAAAGCAAATTCAAACATCATCAAGCGAACGCTTGCAAACTTTGGTATCAATGTAGAAATGGACGAGGTTTCTGTCGGACCATCGATCACACGCTACGCCCTTAAACCTGCCGAAGGCGTAAAGCTCTCACGTATTTTAGGTCTTCAAAATGACCTCTCACTCGCACTCGCAGCCCACCCTTTACGTATCGAAGCACCTATTCCTGGTAAGTCTCTGGTGGGTATTGAGATCCCTAACACCACCAAAACAACAGTGGGAATGGGTTCTCTTCTTGGAACACCTGAGTTTCAAAATTCTGATGACCCTCTCATGATCTGCCTTGGTAAAGGTATCTCTGGTATGTCTTATTTTGCAAACCTTGCAAAGGCCCCTCATATGCTTATTGCAGGTGCTACTGGCTCTGGTAAGTCTGTTACTATTCATGCAGTAATCACCTCTCTTCTTTACAGAAACTCCCCAGACAGCCTCAAGTTTATTATGGTGGATCCAAAACGTGTGGAACTCACTTTGTATAACAAAATCCCACATTTACTCACTCCCGTAATCACAGATGCAAAAAAAGCAATCCTCGCACTCAAATGGGCAGCAAAAGAAATGGATCGTCGGTACGACATTCTCCAAGGTGTATCTCTCCAGAACATAAAATCGTATCATAAAAATATTGTCGAGCCAGCACTCAAAAAAGCACGGAACAGTAAAGAAGAAAGTACTCCTGTGGAGACAATGCCTTATATAGTAGTGGTAATTGACGAGTTGGCAGATATTATGCAAGCCTACCCACGAGAGCTTGAAGCTGGTATTGTACGTCTCGCTCAGATGTCCCGAGCGGTCGGTATTCACCTCATCCTCTCGACTCAGCGTCCATCGGTTAATGTTATTACTGGACTGATCAAAGCCAACGTTCCGACTCGACTCGCGCTTCAGGTAGCTTCTCAGATCGACTCTCGTACTATACTCGACATGTCTGGTGCGGAAAAACTTCTTGGTGCAGGAGATATGCTCTACCTTTCAGGTGAAATGTCTCAACCTCAGCGTATCCAGTCTGCATATATTTCAGAAAATGAGCTAAAAGGTGTAGTAAAATATCTTGCCGACAACTACGCACTCGAACTTCCAAATGAAATAGATTTGTCTGGAAAATCCCAAGAGGGTAAAAATTCTATTTTTGAAGCAACACTTGGAGACGAAGGTGGAGAAGATGATGACGACCTATACGAAGAAGCCCGCTCTATCGTTATTGAAACCGGGAAAGCATCCACATCGTACCTCCAAAGAAAGCTCGGTATCGGATACGCTCGAGCCGCACGACTCATCGATAGTCTTGAAGAAAAACAGGTTATTGGACCAGGATCCGGAGCAAAAGCTCGTGATGTACTCGTAAAAACAGGAGAAGCAGACCCTACTGTATAGTCCCTCATGAAAAAAAACGGTACGTATTATATAAAATTCTACTCACTCGTCTTGCTTGTTCTTGTTGTTGTTGGATACAGTGGATTTCAAGCACAAAAAATACTGAGAGGTCCCGTTATCAACCTCTCCTCTCCTTTAAACGGAGCAACATACACTACCCCACTCATCGAGATCAAAGGTGTGGCAAAGAACACAAGCGTACTTCGTTTAAACGACCGACCTCTCTATACAGACAAGTTGGGTAACTTTAAAGACTCATTGCTCCTCTTGCCGGGCTATAATATAATAAAGCTGCAGGCAGAAGATAAATTTGGAGCGCACGTAGAAAGAAAAATAGAAATTATTTATAAAGAGTTATAATCAGAACGACTTATATGCAAAAAAAACCAAAGAAAGAAAAGGTAGCAAAAGGTAGCGACGCTGGCGTAGCAGATACACTCCGAGAAATACGAACAAAATTTGGTGAAGACTCTATCATGATGCTGGGAGACAAACCTCATGTAGATGTAAATGCTATCCCGACAGGATCAATAGGTCTCGATGCGGCACTTGGTGTAGGAGGTATTCCTCGTGGACGTATTATAGAAATATTTGGACCTGAATCTTCAGGTAAGACTACCCTCTCTCTACATATAGTAGCCGAGGCTCAAAAGATGGGTGGCATCTGTGCCTTTATCGATGCGGAGCATTCGATGGATCCTGAATACGCACAAAGACTTGGTGTAAACATAAACCAACTTCTTATTTCTCAACCAGACAACGGCGAACAAGCACTTGAGATTGTCGAATCCCTTGTTCGATCAGGTAAGATGGATGTGATTGTTATAGACTCTGTAGCAGCACTCACCCCTCGCGATGAGATTGAGGGAGATATGGGGGCACATCACGTGGGTAAGCAAGCACGTCTTATGTCACAAGCTCTTCGTAAACTGACCGCAATTGTAGCAAAGTCTAAGACAGTGGTGATCTTTATCAACCAAATCCGCATGCAAATCGGTGTGATGTTTGGAAACCCTGAGACCACTCCAGGAGGAAAGGCTCTTAAATTTTACACTTCTGTACGTATCGACATTCGCCGTATTGCCCAGATCAAAAAAGGTGAAGAGATTATGGGTGGACGTATCCGCGTGAAAGTAGTAAAAAACAAAGTTGCAGCCCCTTTCAAACAAACCGAATTTGACCTGATGTACAACGAAGGTATTTCTCGTGAAGGAGAAATTATTGCTCTCGGTGAGAAAATGAAAATAATTACAAAATCAGGAACAAGCTATGCTTATGGAGATGAAAAGCTCGGTCGAGGATACGACGCAACACGACAGTTTTTGCGTGAGAACCCAAAACTAGCAGACAAGGTGCTCAAAGAAATCCGTGAGGGCTTGGCTAAAAACAATGGCTCTGTAGTCCCTACCCCCGTTGGAGGTGACCAAGATGAAGACAGTGCTCCATCTGATGAGTAATCAAAAAGCCTTATCTGTACAGATAAGGCTTTTTACTTTCCTTGAAGCCTAAAATACGCTATAATCGCAAGGTTATACAGTCTGTTATACTTTAAATACATACACTTTATATGGCAATGCTTGAATACAACGAAATCGTAGAACGAAAATTTATTGTCCTCGATGGTACTCCCTACGAGGTTATTGACTCGCATGTGTTTCGAAAACAACAGCGAAAACCGGTCAATGCAACCAAGCTTAAAAACCTCATTTCAGGCAAAATGACTGAACAGTCTTTCCATGTATCTGAAAAGGTAGAAGAAGCAGAGATTGACAAAAAAGACGTAAAATTTCTCTTTGCAAACAAAGGTGAATTTTGGTTTTGTGAAATCAACGACCCTTCAAAGCGGTTTAAGATTGAAGAAGAAATGATTGGTATTGGAGCAAAGTTTATGAAAACAAATGCTATCATTTCCCTTCTCTTGTTCAAGGAAAAGATTATTGGTGTCAAAATGCCCGTAAAAGTAGAGCTTAAGGTAACAGAGGCACAGGATGCAACCAAAGGAAATACAGCTCAGGGAGCCACAAAGAGCGTGACTGTAGAAACAGGTGCTACTGTCTTTGTACCGATGTTTATTAAAGAAGGAGAGATCATTCGTATCAATACTGATACTGGAGAGTACTCAGAACGTGTTGGAAATAGTTTCTAGGTAAAATAAAAACCCTGTAAGGGGTTTTTAATTAGAGCTTTGGGGATTTTTTACCGAGGTCGCGGATAAAATCTGGGAAGGGACCGGAGACATACATGTCGTATGTTGAGGACCATTTTCAGATTTTAGCCGATGAGATTGGTGAAAAAGACCAAAGTTCTTTTATCTAGAAACGAAAGGAAGTAGTCCCATCACTCTCGCCCGCTTTATAGCCTCGGCAAGGTTTCGCTGGTTTTTTGCAGTGGTACCTGTTCGCTTACGTGAAATCATTCGCGCATGCGGGTTGAGGAATTTCTTGAGCAAATCTACATCTTTGTAGTCAATATGCACTATGTTGTTTTGAGTAAAGTAACACTTCATGAAATAAATATACGAATTAACTAATAATCCGAATCTACGAATGTCTCCGAATGAATGTCTTTGGTTTTTTATTCGTAACCATTTGCATCATTCGTACATTCGCATATTCGTATGTTTAACTAAAATGGGATGTCTTCAGGGTTAATTTCTTCTTCCGGATACTCTATCGTATCAAGAGCCTTTGAACCCTGCTCTGGTGCTGCCTGCGAGGCTGAGGGACCTGACTGTGGCATTGGTGCTCCTCCAGTCCGTGGACCAAACTGCATTCGATCGGCGATGATTTCTGTTCGGTAGTTTTTCTTACCTCCAGCATCGTCCCAACTTCGTGTCTGCATTCTTCCTTCTATCAACACTGAAGCTCCTTTTTTCAAATACTGGTTTGCAATCTCCGCCTGACGTCCAAACAATACAATGTTGTGATAGTCGGCACTCTCTTGCTTTGCACCATTTTTATCTTTCCATACTCGGTTTGTCGCTACAGAGAAACTGGTCACTGTAATACCAGACGGCAATGCCTTAAACTCTGGATCACGAGTGAGGTTACCTATGACGATTGCTTGGTTTAGATACATAGATTATGCGATTACAAGATCATCGATGGTCTTATCAAGAACTTCTCCAGATTCAATTGGTGCTTCTTCACCAGCATCTTCGAGAGCAACTTCTTCTCTTTCTTCCTGGCGAAGGACCATTTTACCGTTTAAGAGAGTGTTTTCTCGAACTGTCTTTACTATCATATATCGGAGCATTGTGTGTGAAAGATCAAGAACTTTTTTGATTGCAGTCAATGAGTCTGGCTCCCCTTCAAACTTAACCCATCCAAAGTATCCTCGAGAATATTTCTGTCTTTGTGCGGATACTACTTTAAGCATTGGGTATGCGAGGTCAATCAAAATAGGGTCTTCGCTTGAGATAATATCTCCACCGTTTGCTGAAAGAAGGTCTTTGAGCACACTTACTTCATCGACAATCTTTTCATCTGGGAGTGATGATACCAAAATATAACCGAGCTCATAGATCTTTGATGTATCGGTTTTGCTTGCTATTTTTAGGGGTGTTGCGTTCTCTTTTTCCATGAGTCAAAGATTATCACACCTCTTTCAGAAAAGCAAGGTCTACAAAGGGAGCGCAAAAAGCCTTCTGGCGTTAGAAATAAGGGTCTTTTTGACTATTTCCTCATCTTCTTCTTTGATTCGGGCTAGTGCAGAAACCACATGAGGGACGTATTCAGGGCTGTTTCGGCCACCTCTGTGGGGCACAGGAGCGACAAACGGGGCGTCAGTCTCAGCATGAAGCGACTCAAGGGGGGCATATCTGACCGCATCGTCGTAGTCGTGGGTAAAAGTGATAACCCCGGTAAAAGAGACAGTAAATCCAATATCTAAAAATCTTTTTAGCACACCTATATCCCCTGCAAAAAAATGTGCATTGCCACGCAAATTACCTCCTTGTTCTTTATAGTAACTTTCCAATATTTCAAGTGTATCGTGATATGCATCCTGACTTCCCTTACTTGAGCGACAATGCAGCATAAGTGGCTTCTCTACTTTCAGCGCTAGTTCTATTTGATGCTCAAAAACTTTTTTCTGAGATTTTTTAATCTCCTCTCCATTTTCTCCGATTCTGAAATAATCAAAACCACATTCACCAATAGCGACTACCTTAGGATCAAGAGCTAGTTCATCAATTTCCGGTGGCACAACCGCATCCACCACATCACCAGGGTGCATTCCTACACAAGCAAAAATATTAGAATGGATGTGTGCCAAACCCACCGATTGTCTCGAAGTCTGAAGACACGTACCAATAGAAATCGTAGCAATATCCGCATTTTTCATGCGGGCAATCACCTCTTCTCTATCAAAATCAAAATCTTTGAAATAAAGGTGGGAGTGTATGTCGATATAGTTAAACATACGAATATACGAATTAAATACTTACGAATAAATACGAATAATGCTAATCCTTACGCACAAAAAGCTGTGTCTCTGGAACCTTGTTTTCTTTAATGAGGGTTTTAATTTTTTCTGAGGTTTCAGGTAGAATTGGTGCGAGCATCAAAGCGACTCTGTGTAGTCGCGCTACTAAATCAGAAATCATCTTCTGTCCTGCTTCTTTATCTGTCTTAATAAGTTTAAACGGCTGGTGTTCCTGAATATACTGATCCAGAAATTTTATTTCATTCCACACGTAATCCCCTGCTTTACTAATTTCATATGTATCATACAAAGCAAAATATTCTGACATATTCTTTTCTTCTGTAATAACAATAGGTGCATCAAGATTATCTTGAGCCATTTTCATAATACGAGAAGTTAGGTTTCCTATACCATTTGCAAGATTTGCATTGTAACTTTCTTTGAAACGTTCCGTGGTCATGTCTCCATCTTCAAACGGACTCACTTCTCGAGCCAAGTAATATCGTACAGCTTCATAGCCATATTCTTCTATGAGTTCGTACGGATCAATTACATTACCCAAGCTCTTTGACATTTTATGTCCACCTGAAGTGATGAGGCCATGAACTAACAAACTTTTTGGGAGCGAAATACCTGCCGAAAGAAGCATTGCGGGCCAAATAGCAGCATGGAAACGCAAAATATCTTTCCCCACCACATGCACATCCGCGGGCCAAAATTTTTGAAATAATTCATCATCACGCCCATACCCAAGCGCAGAAATATAATTCACTAATGCATCGCACCACACATAAATAACCTGGGAGTTATCACCAGGAACAGGTATTCCGTGAGGCACATTTTTAACAGGTCGAGAAAAACTTATATCTTCGAGCCCTCTTTCAAGTAATGCGAGTATTTCATTTTTTCGGGTCTGAGGAAGAACCAGAAGCTCATCTGACTCTATCTTTTCTTTAATGACTTGCGTGTATTTTGAAAGTCTAAAAAAATAGTTTTCTTCTTTTATTTGTTCTGGCGCAGTCAGGTGCACTGGGCATTTACCATCGGCTAAATCTTTTTCTGTATAGAAAGTCTCACAACCTACACAGTACAGACCAGTATACGACGCTTTGTAAATGTCGCCTGCATCAACTAGTTTTTTCCACAGGGCTTGCGCACCAGGCCAATGCTTTTCTTTGTCAGATGTTTTAATAAACTGATTATATGAAATCCCGAGCTTACTATAGAGATCTTTAAAATTCTCGGTAACCTGGCTGAGATACTCTTCAACACTCTGACCTTGCTCCTCAACAACTTTAAGAATCTTCCCCGTATTTTCATCTGCACCAGTCAACAAATATCCTTCTTTACCTTGGATTTTTTGCGCGCGACAAATAATGTCACATAACGTGACAGTATAAGCATGTCCCATATGCAGTTTTGCATTGGGGTAAAATATAGGGGTCGTAATATAAAAAGTCTTTGACATATACAGTTAGTTACTTTTATTCGCCTCAATTTGTGCGATCTTGTTTCGCTCTACATCATCAAAAAATTCCATACACACAGCCGCAAAAGGTACAGCGATGATAAGACCAAGGAAACCAGCAAGCTCCCAACCTGCAACCAGGGCGACGATAGAGACAATAGGTGAAACTCCAGTGACCTTTTTTACCACAAGTGGGTAGATCAGATGGTTTTCAAACTGGTGAATAATAACGTAAAGACCGATCACCACAACAGCCAGTGAAATACCTCCCGATGATACAAAAGCTATCATAACTGCAGGAATAGCCGCAAGAATCGGTCCAAAGAGAGGAATAATCTCAAAAAGTCCTGCCAAAAATGCAAGAAGTAAAGCGTTGGGTACATTGAGAAGTGTCAGTCCTAGATACACAAGCATTGCGATAATGATCGCAAGAATAAGTTGTCCCTGCATCCATAGACCAATCTTACTTTGCGCTCGTCTCCACAAATCAAGTACGTATTTTTCATGTTTAAGTGGGGTGATGATCCGCAAAAACTTCCCTACTCCGTTTTCATCAACAGACAGATAAAAAGAGAGTACAACCATGAGCACAAAAGAAAGTACTCCACCAAAAACATAAGCTATCGTATTAAATGCTCCTGTTGAAAAACCGTCAATCACCGCATTTAAACTTGCCACCACTTCCTGCACATTGATCGTATTTTCAATTCCGTTTAATAAAGAAGATTGTTCGCCAAGAAAACCACTCGAAGAAAGTGTTGCTTCTACATTGTGCGATGTGAGATATGAAGGTAAAGTCTTAAGCACACTTGTCGACTCAGAAAGAAGCGGGAGGAGAAGGTAAAAAACAGAAAATGCGAGTATAGAGGCAAGAGTGAGATAGATAAAAATCACTCCAAGAAGTCGTGGGATTTTGTGGTCAACAAACCACTTTGTCATAGGCTCTATAGACGATGCGATAACGATAGACATGAGCACCACCAATACCAAGTCTTTAAGGATATAGAGGATATAAAAAAGACAAACCACTAATATGGTTTTAATGATTGTACCTGCCCCAATATGTATTGTATGAGATGTTTGCTCCATACGTGTATAGTACCATGAAGAGTAGCGTGAATCCAAAAACAAAACCACGTCTCAAATCTAGCCAAACCGCAAAGCTTTTTTAAGTGCCAAACTCTCTTTCATCGGCCCTACTGCACTCAAAACCAGTCGGTCATTTACAAATATTTCTCGAGCAGCCTTTTGTACATCTTCTGCAGTTACCTTTCTGATCTTTTTAATCAAACCTTCAGGTGTCGTGATCTCCTCTCCAGTAATGTCTTGAATCGCAAAATACTCTGCCATAGCATCTGAAGACTCCAGAGAAAGTATAGTGTTTCCAATCAAATATTCTTTTGCTTTGTTGAGCTCAGATGCTCCTACTTTTTCTGATTTCAAAAGTTCACATTCGTGAATAATAGCTTTTGTTACTTCCACCGCTCGATCCTTATCAACACCCAAAGAAACAGAAAAATACCCATGGTCTGTGTATTCATCGATCATAGTACGTAGGTAATACCCCACCCCCATCTCCTCACGAAGTTTCTGAAAAAGCCGAGAGCTCATACCCCCACCCAAGATAGCGTCGAGCACCTTGAGAGCGGGTGCGAGTTTGTGTTTACCTGCGTAAGAGCGTACTCCCAAAGCAAAATGTGCTTGGTCTGTTTTTTTATGTTTAACCAAGATCTTTGGTCGGTTTTGTGGTTCTACCACCGGTCGTTTTTTCATCTTTGCACTTCGAGAAATACCCTCAAATGCTTTTTGGAGTTTCTGTGTAATCGTGCGCGTATCAAAATTTCCTGTTACGAGTACTGTGGTAGCACTTGCCACGTAGTGACTTTTCCAATATTTCTCCAGATCCTTCGCGGACATTTTTTTAATATTTTCTTTCGTACCCAAAATAGACCACCCTGCAGGCTGGTCTCCGTACATAGCAAGAGAAAAGACATCCTGCACTTGCTTGTGTGGCATATCTTCATACATATTGATCTCTTCAATAATCACTCCTTTTTCTTTCTGCAATTCTTTTGCATCAAATGTTGAGTTTAAATAAATATCAGAAATCACATCAATCAATATATCAATATTTTTTGGATGTGCTTTTGCGTAGTAGCCAGTAAATTCTTGAGATGTGAATGCATTGTACTGAGAACCAATCTCATCGAGTGCTTTTGAAATATCCATAGCGGTCGGACGCTTGGTTGTGCCCTTGAAACACATATGCTCGATAAAATGAGATATACCATTATTCCCCTTTGTTTCGTATTTAGAGCCCGTATGGACCATCACAAAGACCGTAGTAGACAACGAGTCTTTCATAGGTGCAAGCATCACTTTGATACCGGTTTTAAGCTTTTTTTGGGTGAATTTCATAATAATACGAACATTATACGAATCTTGCGAATAGCTACGGATGAATGCTGGATTCAAAATCAGGGTGAATATATCACGCATCCCTCAAATACAAAAGCCCTTGTTTTTAACCTGTTTTTGTGTCGTATTTTTATGATATTTTATCTATTTTTTGTATCAATTCATACGCATTTCCCCACCCGAGCAGACCTTTATACGAATCAATAGTTTCTTTTTTTGGGTCAGGAACAGAAAGTTTTTTAAACATTCTCTTTTTCGTTACGGTGCGTATTATTCGACGATATGGAAAATGAATCCACCCTAGAAAATCAACCCCTGAAGCAAACGTTTTAATAAACACTTTATTCGGATGCAGTGTCAACTTTAGTTTCTCATTCAAAAAATCAGATATGGATACAGTAAGTTTTTCAAGATGCTTTTTGTCAGCATTCAAGATAACAAAATCATCAGCATATCGAATGTAATACTTTTCTTTAATAATATGCTTCATGTACTGATCAAACTCATTCATATAAATATTTACGAGAAGCTGAGAAGTTAAATTACCGAGTGGCAATCCAACCCCTTGTTTTCCTGAGTCAAAGCTTTCTACCAGTCTTTCCAGTAGCCACAAAGTGTCGGTATCATCAATATGCTTTCTTAATATCTCAAGCAATACAACCTGGTCAATCGAAGCAAAAAACTTTCTCACATCACATTTGAGCACCCAGCAGGTTTGTGTGTTATTTTTTGACACTTTTCTCGCAAAAGTATTAAAACGATCAAGTGCTTTGTGGGTTCCTTTCCTTACCCTGCACGAATATGAGTCATGTATAAATTTCTTATCAAAATACGGATATAACACTCGATACAAAGCATGATGCAACAGACGGTCTCCTACAAATGCTTTGTGGATATTCCGAGGCTTCGGATCATTAATAGAGAATGCTTGGTAGCCTCCATGAACATATGTCTTATTTTTTAGATCGCTATGGAGTAACAAAACACTATCCATCATACGCAACTGAAATTCTTGCACATCCTTTCTATTCTTTTTGCCCACTAAAAATTCCTTCCAGGCAGAAAGAAGATTTTCAACAGAAATTATTTCTTCAAAAGAAATTTTGTTAGGCAACATGATACAATAGTGAAATTATGACACAAAATTCCCCTCACAACATGCCCCCCCCCGAAACTGCTCCCTGTATTGGAAAAAATGAAAAGTGTCTACATACTCTGGCAAAGCTATACCTCCACATTCCCCAAAACTTCCCGTTACACTTTAGCTCAAACAATAGATAAATACTTCATTCAAGCTATTGAAAGTATCCTCGTTGCAAGTTTTCTTGAAAAACAGGAGAAACAGCCATTTGTGAAAAAAGCCATCATCTCACTCGATACTGCAAAATTCCTCCTCTATATGCTCTGGGAAATCAAAGCCCTTGATACGAAAAAATATATTGCACTTTCAGAACCTCTCACCGAAGCAGGAAAACAGCTTGGTGGCTGGTATGGCCAGCTTGTAAAACAAAACTCTCCGAACTGAAAGTTGGGAGAGAAATTAAGCGAGTTGCGAGAACAGCAGATGGGTTGTTGGCGTTCCAGTCATTGTCGAGCCAGTTCACGTTCCAGTTCCACGCACCGTCGTTCCAGTACAAGTACAGGACATAGCGGTTGTCGTCTGAGTTCCGAAGGAATGTATAAAGTGCTTTCTGTACCACTGTCCCTTGAAAAATTTTGAGACTGTATTTTATTCGGTATCATAATACCGTAACACTTTATACCAAGTAACTTCATTTTTTGAAGTGTCTACATGCACCACTCTATTTGAAACCGTAGTCTAAAATATTCTCAATGCATGGATACTGGATTCGGTGGCACCCATCCGTAAATGTGTACCGATATTCACCTACAACCACCCTTCAGTATATCTTAATTTTTTGTATAGAAAAATCCGGCGCCAAGGCGCCGGATTAAGAGCTAAAATCCAAGGATCAAAAGATCCAAGTGACCAAAGCCCAAGTACTAACTTACGAGAACAGCAGACGGGCCGTCGGCGCCCCAGACAAGGTCGAGCCAGCGCACGCGCCAGTACCACGCACCGCCGAACCAGCACAAGTACAGGACATAGCGGTAGCCGACTGAGTCCCGAAGGACTGTGCCGTCAAAGAAAATGTAGCGAGTATTCCCGTCCACCTTTTGCTTCCAGCTTTCAGGGATGAGATATTGGTTCCTCCAGAGTGCAAGGAAGATATCGGCATCCAAACGGATGTTTTCCGACTCCTTCAGACGTTTGAGTTTCTCTTCACCTTTGATGGACAACTCGCCTTCTTTCAACATCGTAACCTGTTGGATCTTGTTCAGATCCAGTTCAATAAGAGCAGTGGAACGCGCGTCTGTCTCCTTCATGATGATGCTCCAGCCTGTTCCAATAAATTCGGCAGGGTTAAAATCGCCACGTTTGATGATGAAACTCTTCGGTTCAACCTTCTTTTGCGCCACCCTGGTTGAGGTGGTGACAATCTGAGCGTTCCCTTCGAGCACTCCTTTGAGAGCTCGCAGTCGACCCCCTGACACAAGACTCTTGAGCATTTCTGGCGTATAACCATCTTGTTCAAAAGCGGTCGCTAATTCATACATCTGTCCAATCGTGTAAAGTGAAGACATCGTCTTCATCTCCTTGGCACATCGTGCCCTTATGCTGTTTTTTATTTAGCTTTCGCCACAGCAGAGAAAGCCCTTATTGAGGGCACTTTCTGCCGTGGCAAAGCCTTAGCACCAAAACCCCCCCATTAGGCGGTTTTTGCTTCTCTATATTTTTTCATTAAAGCCCTCTGTTCATCACTTGCTTCCTTAAGCACTCGTCGAATTACCTTAGCTTTATCTTTTGATTTGGCATGCAAAAAAAACTCAGAAAAGTCATTCTTTTCTTTAATTTCAGGGCTTTTTCGAGTAAATAGCTTCTTTAATGTTGTAATCATTTGAGTAGATTTTTAAGTTCATCTTCAGTATAGCCATTCCCTAGATACCGGTCAAGTTCGTCGGCGGATATATTTAATCTGAGCTCTCCTCCTGTATTATCGATATCTTTGATCAACAAGTTTAATTCTAGAACTTTATCAAAGTGTCTTTTTGCTTGAATTGCATTGTCTCTTGATTTCAAGAATGTTTCAATAAATTTTTCTTTACCCACTCTTCTTGATTCAATCACTTCTCGAGCTTTTGTAAATTCCCAAGCGAGCTCCGGTCTTTGATAGATAAACCATAATTCAACCAACCTGTCGTGGTCGATTGATCTTTGAATATTTTGAACTGGATCTGCATATGCAAACGTACCATCAAGAATAAAGTTTAATTTATTATCAAGCGCGTGATCCAATAAAATACTTATTCCTTTTGTTGCGGCTTTTTGAAAGAGATGCGCGTTTATACCAATGTAACCTGGGCATTCTTTTCTAATTTCATCAGCATCAATAAGTATAGGCATGCTTTCAAATTCTTTTATCAAACTTCTTGAAACTTCGGTTTTCCCTGCTCCAGGCGAACCTGCCATGAAGAGAGAAATGGGCTTTGCTACAGGTATATGAGATGCATTGTTTGCAAACTTTTGTATAATGTGGGATTTATTTTGCTTTATAAATTCCTTCGCTCTATTTTCCACATCTTCATCATTTTCCATATTTCTATGAATATTTAAAATTGAAAATTTACTGTAACTTTTCTTCGATGTACGCAATGAGTTCTGGGACCTGCATGCGTGTTTGCTCTCCAGTATCTCGGTCACGTACTGTTACTCCTGTTTTTTGCTCGAGTGTATCGAAATCAATCACTACACACCATTTCGTACCTATCTCATCTTGTCTTCGGTATCGCTTTCCAATATTTCCATTGTCATCGAAGCTTACGCGGCCAAATTTTTTCTTGAGTTGCACAAACACTTCTCGTGCGAGAGATACAAGCTCTGGTTTGTTTTTCAAAAGTGGAGAAACTGCCACTATTACCGGAGCAACCTTTGGAGCAAATTTTAGGTATGTTCGTGTCTCTCCCCCTAGTTCATCTTCTGTATATGCTGATGAGAGGACTGCGAGCAATACTCGGTCCACACCAAATGTAGGCTCGATGCAGTGAGGTACTACTCTCTCCTTTGTTTCTTCGTCATAGTATGAAAGATCAGCCCCAGAAGCACTTGCGTGCGCATTGAGATCAAAGTCTGTACGATATGCCAGACCAAGAAGTTCTTTCTGACCGATGGCAAAATCAAACTCTGTATCAACACTTCTCTTTGAGTAGTGAGCTCGGTCAGCTTCAGGAACTTCGAGTTTATGGATCTTTGATTCTGGAAGGCCAAGATCTTTCAAAAAGGCCACTTGTTCATCAAACCATTCGTTGAATATTTGATCTACTTTCACTGGGTCTCTTGGATCAACAAAATATTCGATTTCCATTTGTTCGAGTTCACGGAGACGGAAAATAAAATCTCGAGGTGCGATTTCATTGCGGAACGCTTTACCGATCTGTGCCATACCAAATGGAAGTTTTGGATGAAATGAGTCTTGAATATTTTTAAAGTTTACAAACATACCTCCAGCCGTTTCAGGACGAAGATATGTGATAGAGTCCTCACCTTCGGTGGCACCAAAGTGAGTTTTAAACATCATATTAAACTGACGCACATCACCAAGCGGATTTCCTTCTGGACTTTTGATTCCCTTTTCTTTTATCAAACTATCCATACCTCCCACAGTAAGGCCTTTTACGTCAACTCCTACATCTTCAAGCAAATGATCTGCTCGATATCTTTTTTTAGTTTTCAAATCTTCAACAAGTGGATCGTTGAAACCACCCACGTGTCCCGATGCTTTCCATGCATTTTGATTCATCAAAATAGCGGCATCCATGCCGTACATGTCTTCTCGGTCAGTTACAAAGCGTTTCCACCAAAGCGCTTTTATATTGTTGCGGAGCGCAACACCAAGCGGTCCATAGTCAAATGTACCGGCGAGTCCTCCGTAGATTTCAGACCCAGGAAAAACAAACCCTCGTCTTTTACAGAGGGATACAATCTTTTCCATCAGTTCTTGGTTTTTTTCTGCCATGATTTCAAATAGTATATTAAATAGTCTCGACAATCAACTTTACTGAACTGTGCCCGAAAAGCCGTCGGAAGTGTTGGAGGTCACAGCATTTGTTTCTACAGTAAATGTCTTATCCGCAAACATATCTTTAGCAAACGTACTGATAGTTCCCGTCAAAGCCGGGGCTATGCCTACTTGAGAAGCGCTTGGGTTAAGCTTTACCTGAAAAAATACTTTCTTTGGCGATGTGCTGTAGCCTGCACGAGCAGGTATCGTACCTGCATTCCATGTGACCGTACGTGTATCAGGATTGTAACTAATACTTTCTGTTGTAGGTGAGACCGCACCAGTCCATTCTACATACACAGGAAGTACGGTTGTTACCTGAGTATTACCTGCATCATTGTTTGTATTTGAAAGTGTCCACTCTACTGTATATGTAGAAGAAACTTCTCTCTGTGGTGGTACTGGACCAATGTTTGAGATCACTCCACTGCGAAGTGTTTTTGCCCCTAAAGAAAGTCCTGTGAGGAAGCGAAGTTTTTTAGTAAATGTAGATGTAACATTGTCTACCCCACCACCAGAGAGAGCACGTACACCCTTCAAAGTAACATCAAAAGAAACTTCTGGGTTTTTATCTGTATTTGAGACAATGAAATTATCTAAATCAAAATTTACTCCCACTTTTTCTCCTGGCCGAATAATTTCCAGATTTTGTCTTGAATTTCTATCCCATACGATTGTATTTTGGTTTGACTGGTAGAAGCCACCATCGTTGACCCGCACTCCTGTTTTATTTAATGCAGAACCAGACATTTTTACCTCAACTGATACATTTGAAAGTGCATCGGCGAGTGAGTTGGTGATCGTAATCGCTCCTGATATACGGCTCCGTGGACTCACGCTCACAATCTCAGAGCTTTCACCAGCCAAGACAAAATCTGCATTGAAAAAAGGCTTTCTTACCAGAAGTGTCGGCATGGCTGTACCGAGTACTGTGTCCACCTCTCCTCCTAAGGCAAGTGTCCCGACGACAAATCGAAATGTTCTTTCTTCATTATCCTGCGCCACAATTTTTCCTTGTACGGTAAAGACTTTTTTCTCGCCATTTTTTAAATCGCCAATATTCCATGTCTGCTTATCTCGCTCCGGTTCAAGAGAAGAGTCTACATAGGTAAAACCATATGGGTACTCTACTTTTACGAGCACGTCTTTAAGAAGCGCGCCTGAATTTGACGTGACGGTAACCTGAAGTCCGAAAAGTTGTCCGGAGTTGATCTCTTGTGGTGCGCTTACGTTTACAAGCAACGGAGAAGAGCCGATCATTACATCGTATTTTTTCTCCTTGGTGAATCGCGCATTTGAGCCAGTCACCGTATACTCGATTTTAAAGGTGAGCGTTTTAACCACACCCTTGTCCCCAAACAAGATAAATTTGGCTGTGCTGTCACGCACCGAGCCTTTATCTATCTGACCCATGTTTTCACTCGTTCGCTTCAAAGGCTCTGCATCATTTTCATTTTGTTTTGTTCCTTCTGGATATTCTATAGAAAGCACAACATTTTCAAGCCGTGTAGAATTTTTATTTACAATTGATATCCCAAGGTCAACTTGCTCACCTGACGCAACACTCGCTGGACCAAGGATCCCGATATCAACATTAGCAGAAGAAACTTCATTCATACCACCGGTAAACACATATGCCGCCAGCCCTAGAGCAACTACAAAAAAAAGTACAGCTCCGATAAGAAACTTTTTTAGAAAAGGGTGTGTGCCCCCACTCTCTGCATTTAAATGAAGCTCTGTATTTCCTTCCCAATTATCTTTTACATTTGAGTCCTCTCGGCTCATTTGAAAACGAGATGTTTTCGGTGTAAAACCTCCACGAGAATACAGTTTTCTTTTTAGCTGTTCTATTTTATCATTTTCCATATTCATGGATTCATTATAACATTATCTTAAATAGATATACGAATATTCGAATGGAAAACTTACGAATAGCTACGAATCCTAAATCCGTTCGATACGAACGTATCGGATCAGGATGAATTCATTCGTAGTTGTGCATTATTCGTATATTCGTATTTTTACAATTGGCTTTCTTTCAGTCCTCTGTTTACATGGGCAAGCAAAGATGCCTGCGAGGTACGCACTTTTTCTAACATATCTTTAGTATATTCATCATTCCCCACAAACATTTCCAACTCTGTCGCCGACACATACCCGAGTTTATACAGTATCCGAAGTAACAAAAGTATTTCAAGTAAAGCCACATCCTCTTCTGTCGTCTTCGAAAGCGCGTCGAGCCCTTGTGTTATAACAGAAAAAAGCTGTTCATCTTTTTCTTCCCCTGCAACAAGACGCACTATCTGTGCACATATACGAGCGATGACATGTTTGGCCTTGTTTGACTCTGTGTCAAAATAGAAATTTGTCCGCAAGTTAACACCTGTCAGACGCCACACATGCCTACCTTTAACCAAAGATACCTGCGAAAAAGAATACTCTTGCAAACCATATCTGAGTTTTGATTCACTTTTTCGAACCCCTGTTGCAAGAGCACTAATAAGACCAAGTTCTTTGGTATAAAGTAAATACGAAACATTGGTGTCATACGGAATACGTTTGACTATAAGCGCATCCGTCGTGTACATATAGTGAGCCATAGCAGAGAGTTAATACCCGAGTGTAAACGAAATAGATAGCGTTTCGAGTTCGACTGTGTGCGCACCTTTTGTGTCCACAATTTCTACACTTTTAACTCCTGTCGGTTTTTGTATCATCTCGCCCCAACGATTCAAAAATTCAGATCCGATCCCTGAAAGTGAGAGTGTAATTGTTTGATTTGGTGTAAGATTTTCTTTCTTACGGGCATCTTGAATAGCTCGGATAATATCTCGAGCGATTCCCTCTTCGATCAGGTCGGGTGTGAGTGCCGTATCAAGCTCAAGCGCTATTATCATAGTTGTATCAGAAACAACCTCTTTTACATTTACCTCATCTGCAATAATTGCCCGAAGCTCGTCACTAAGATCTTCCTGTATAACCAAAGATGCGAGTGGTTGTCGTACTTTTATATTTGCTTTTGAACGCACCTGAAGTGCAATTGAAACCACCTCTCGAACTTTACGCATATCAGCGAGAAGTGTTTCGTCCACAGCCTCTGCAGTAGGCCAAGTAGTCAAATGAACACTTTCTGGATCAGAAGAAGTCTTGAGTGTGCGGTAAATATCCTCAGCAAAAAATGGAGTAAACGGCGCCATATACTTCATCAGTTCAACAAGAACAAAGCGAGTGGTTGCAAGTGCTTCATTTTTTTCTTGTATATTGTCAGACTTAAAACGATCGCGTGAACGTCTCACATACCATGTAGAAAAATCATTGATAAAATCTCTGATACGTCGAGCAGCTTCAAATATCTGATATTGTTCGAGCGACTTTGTTCCCTCGCGTATAAGCATATGAAGCTCACCTACAATCCATCGGTCAAGCACATGTGATGATTGCCCCTTAAACGCTTTAGACTCATCGTCTGCATAGAGCTCATAAAATGCCAAAATATTTCGAGTTGGGTTGAATACCTTTTTGATTATTTCATCTACGGTCGACACATCAAAGTTCTTTGAATCTCCTGGTTGATTGACGCTATACATCCACAGACGGAGTGCATCAACACCATAGAGATCCATCATCTCATTTGGATTTACAATATTTCCAATTGATTTAGACATCTTCTTTCCTTCGGCGTCGAGAATATGTCCGAGACATATTACGTTTTTATATGCCTTGCCTTTACCCATCAGCACGCCGATAGCATGCAAAGTGTAGAACCATCCTCGAGTCTGGTCGATAGCTTCTGAAATAAAGTCAGCTGGGTAGAGCAAATCTTCCTGCGCAAAAGGATAATTGACCTGAGCAAAAGGCATAGAACCCGAGTCAAACCACACATCCATCACTTCTTTTACACGAGTTAGTGACTCACCTTTTTCATCAATAAGTACCGCTTCGTCGATATACGGTCGATGCAAATCGATTTCATAATTTTGATTATGCGGAAGCGGTACAAAATTAATTTCTCGCACTTCTGCATTGTCAAAGTTTTTAAATGTCCTCATATGCAACGGCGCTTTGTCATGAGAAAAACCATCTGCAATAAAAGCCATTGCGCGTGATGGAGCACCATGAGACACGATAAGGATATTTTTTCCTTGATATTTTTCTTCAAGTGAATAGAGAAACTTTCCTGCTCGTGTACACACATCTGCATACGACTCTCCGTCTCCTGTTTTAAACGTAAATCGGTTTGTACCTTTGTTTCTAATTGCAAAAAAATCTTCGATACCTTTTCCATTAAACTCTGTGCCAACATTCCATTCTCCAATATGCGGATCAGTGACAATCTGGTCTTCCGGTATACCGAGAATCTCCGCAGTCAATCGTGCAGTCTCTTGTGTGCGTGGAAACGGTGATGCGACGATAAGATCTATTTTTTCTGTTATCTTTTGTGCCGATGCGTGTACCTGCTCTCGCCCTTTTTCGGTCAACGGATCAAGGAATTCACTATCTGTACTCCAAATTTGTTTTACATTTCCTTCTGTTTGTCCGTGGCGCATCACAAAATACCTGTTACCAGATTTTTTCGTGAGCTTTCGAAGTTCGTCAACACTCCCAACTACCCGATAGTCTCCTTGTGAATTGGTCCAGATAGGTAACGGTGTACCCCAGTATCGCTCACGAGAAATAGCCCAGTCTTTGATCTCTCGGAGCCACTCACCAAAGCGACCTTCTTTTATATGTTTTGGTTCCCAGTGAATATCTTCATTTTCTGCCATGAGTTCTTTTCGAAGAGAAGACATGCGGATATACCACGAGTCACGCGCATAGTAGATAAGTGCTGTTTTACATCGCCAACAATGCGGGTATGAGTGTTTTATGTTTTCCTGACTGAAAAACAAATTTCTTTTTTTAAGATCGTCAATAATATCCACAGCTACAGTCGGCTTCCCTTTTTCATCTACTTCTTTTACATAGCGCCCCGAAAGATCTTTTTTACTATCTCCTAAATGGAGAGGCATATCATCCAAAAAGTGTCCGTCTTCTTTTACAAGGTGGAATTTAGGAAGACCTACCTGAGTCCCTAGTTCAAAATCGTCTTGTCCGTACATGACTGCAGTGTGTACAGTCCCTGTTCCATCTGTCGTGTTCACAAAATCCGCAGCATATACTTTGTATGCTTTCTCAAACGCTTCTGGGTTTTTGTCTGTAAATTTATCGGTGAGGTACGGGAAAAGAGGTTCGTATTCTAAACCTACAAGGTTAACACCCTTAATTTCAGCCACTACTACATACTCAGTCGGTACAACAGAAACTCTTGATTTTGCAAGAATTAAATATTCGTCACTGACTTTAATTTTCACATATTCAATATCCTTCCCTACAGCCAAAGCAACATTCCCTGGTAGTGTCCACGGGGTTGTAGTCCATGCTAAAAGATAGGTATTGTCTTCACCGACGATCTTAAACTTTGCTGTTACCGAGAGATCTTTATCCTCCTCATAACCTTGAGCGAGCTCGTGACTTGAAAGCGCAGTTCCACAACGCGGACACCACGGAAGCACCTTGTAGTCTTTGTAGAGAAGTTTCTTTTCATCTACGGTCTTTACTATATTCCACACTGACTCCATGTACCCTGGATTGAACGTAAAATACGCATTCTTTTTGTCCACCCAATATCCAATACGGTCAGTAAATTTTTCCCAATCACCAATATATTCAAACACACTGTCTTTACATTGTTTGTTGAAGGCTTCGATGCCGTAGCTTTCAATATCTTTTTTTGACTTTAGGCCAAGCTTTTTTTCTATCTGCAGTTCCACTGGAAGACCATGAGTATCCCACCCTCCTTTACGCTCTACATGAAAACCCTGCATTGTTTTAAAACGCGGAATAATATCCTTAAACGCTCGTGCTTCAAGGTGATGAAGTGCAGGCTTTGCATTGGCAGTCGGAGGACCTTCGTAAAATACATACTCCCCTTGAGGTGACTCCTTTTCAAGTGTCTTTTCAAAGATTTTTTCTTTTTGCCAAAAATCGAGAATCGCTTCTTCTCGTAATGCAGTTTCGCTTTTTAGTTGTTTGTCTTTCTCTTCTGCCATTCTGTTATGTTCTTATTAGCCCATACTATCATTTTCACTCCTTTTTATAAAGAATCGTATTCATCTTAGATGGGGACCATCAAAATTACATTTCACTTGGAATTTCAATACCTAACATGTGTAATCCAGATGTCATCACATCCACAAACGCTTTTGTGATTGAAAGACGATAAGCAGAGGTAGCGTCAGAAGCGTCAATAATCTTATGTGACGCATAAAATGAATTGAAAGCTCCTGCAAGCTCAGTGAGGTATGTTACGAGATAATGCGGAGCATACTCTCGCCCCGCACGGTCGATGATACGCGGATACCGCTGGAGCAAGCGTTCGATATGAGTAGTCTCCCAATCCGCCGGCAACACAGACGAAGCCTCAATGATTCCATCTGCTTTTTTAATAAGCGTAGACGCTCGCACCGAAGCATATTGCAAGTAAGGACCAGAATCCCCTTCAAGAGAAAGTGCTTTGTTTACATCAAAAATAATATCCCCACCGATTGATTGCCGAAGTACAGCAAAACGCAATGCAGCGAGCGCCACCTTCTCTGCAATATCTTCTCGCTGCGCATGAGAAAGTACACCTTCTTTAATTTTCATTCGAGCAGCATCTTTTACTGTTTCAATCATAGCTTCAGCAGTAATAACGTCCCCTGTACGAGAAGACATTTTCCCTGTCGGCAACTTCATCATGCCGTGCGAGAGATGAAGGAGTCTTGCAGAAAGGTCAGGAAATACTTCTTCAGCCGCTTTTTCAACCACTGTAAAAAAAGCATTTTGTTCATTTGCAGTAATAGTCACCGACATATCAAACTCTCCGATTTTTTCTTTTTTTAGAGCGATACAGCCAAGCTCTTTTGCTTCATATGTTGAGAGATTTTCAGATGTCAAAAACACTCTACTGTGCAGGCCAAACTTCTCACCTCGATAGATCACCGCGCCCTCACTTTTTTCAAACACTCCTGTTTCGAGATATTCCTCCACAAGCGCTTTACCAATAGGCGCTGTTTCGCTTTCATAAAAATGAAAATCAAACTCACTTCCAAGGCGTTTATATAAATCTTCGAAGTATCGGAGAGACACTTCTCTTCCCACATCATAGAGCGCATTTACATCAGGGTCTGACCGATCGTAGATAAGTTTGTTGAGTGCGACAATTTCTTTTTTTACATCTTCATTTGTTTCAAAAAGTTTTGCTCCTGTTGCATATGCTTTTCCCAAAACCTGTGCGTTTACAAGAGTCCCTACTTCCATACTCTGAAGCCCCCAAATAGCTTTTGCTACGTGCAATCCCACATCTCCATGATATGTCGAACGTATAACCTCTGTACCATGTGCCTCAAAAAGTCGAGAGATCGACTCGCCGATAATATTATTCATGAGGTGCCCGATATGAAATTCTTTAAACGGATTTGGTTGTGTGTACTCGACTACAACCCGCTGCCCTGAAAGTCTCGTATGGTTTCCAAATTTTTCACCCGATGTATTTATTTTCTCCACTACCGCACTAAAAACTTTTGGCCTGAGTTTAAAGTTGATAAAGCCGGGACCTGCTACTGTAATACTTTCAAAGAAATCAAAATGTTCTAATACCGCATTAAGCTTGGTTACAAATTCATCAGCAAGTTCTCGTGGGTTTTTCCCCGACTGCTTTGCGTAGATAAGGGCGATATTGGTAGCAAAATCCCCGTGAGAGGCATCCCCCGGGTATTCCAAAGTCACATCGTCGTCGATAGAGAGAGTAGTAGCAATCCACTGTTTGATTGTATTTTGGAGAGTCATGAGGTCATAATAGCATTTTTTAGGCATAAAAAAAGAGCCCCATGGTGCTACCACGAGGCTCTGACAAACTGAGATTACTACTTTTTTAAGCGTGCAGCTTTCATTTCTATTTCTTTGCGAGCAAGCTGCCGTCCAACATACAAAGCATGAGAGATAAGCAAGATCGAACCATCACAAGCAAGCTGTTGTTCAATTTGCTCTGCTGTTTTTCCACGATACTCACCAAGCTTCATGCCACCAAACGAATGCTCAACTACAAGTTCAAAAGTTTCCGAATCAAAAGTGACTGTATACTCCCCACCTGGATCAAGCCGAAGCTCAACCTTAGCAGTCTCAGGATTGACGATATCATCCGTCTTTTTTCCTTCTGCAATTTTTTTTGCTTTTTCGAGAGCAGAAGGATCAATACTGATCGAATGACTGAACACGGTGATTGAGCCAGTTTCCATACCGGCATGTTCCGCAACAAAACGTAAAATGGCGATGAGTCCGTATAAATTCTCCGGCCACGCATCCATCGCGTTGTGAGTACGGAAAGTCGCAGTCATATGTAACTTCCCTTCAAAAAATCGAAAGAAAGCAGAGACAAAACACGGACATCCTCGACCGGTAACCAAATGAGGTCCATTGTCCCACAAGGCAACATATTCATGTCGAGAATGTGGATCAACTTTCAACCTCCGAGCAACCACAGCCAACGAATCAACTATCTCACCTTGATACTGAAAGTGTCCCCTTAAGAGATTACCGTAGGAATACTGGAGTCCGTGTGGCTTAACTGGATCAAGGATTCGCAGCTGGTAACCGCGAAACTTCTCCAATTCAAATCCATATTGCCCAAGAATTTCAGCAGATTCCTCAACAGGATTATTGATTACAACTTTCATGTCGAGAAGCTCTACACGTTCTTCGAGCGCTCCTTTCTTTGCTACTTTATTGCGATACCCAAACCGATACAAACGAAATACGAGTTCCGCCCATGCTTCCATTGGTGTCCCGCGTACAATCATATGAGCCGATGGGTCTGATGGAAATCGTGTCACCTGAGGTTCAGGGACTTGTGGAGGTGCAACTCTTTCGAATTTTCTCTCTACAAAGCCCGGCAAGCCTGCAAAAAATTCTTGCAAACATGACTGTGTTTCTGAATCAGTAAGTTTTCCAAACGTAGTGATCGAAGGAGGATGCAAAAAATAACTTAATTGTACCTCTCCATCAATCACCCGATCAGTATTTCGAATACGAAATGCCGGAGAACCCAAGAATTCAAAATTTTCCAATCCGTGCTCAAAGAAATTAACTAACCATTCCTTTGAGCCAGATAGGTTTGAACCAAATACCACGATATGCTGAATTTGTGGGTTCCATAGAAGAGCCCGGAGCATATGAGGTAAACCATTGCCGTACAGGTTGCTAATTACAGCCACCCGTGAAGTCTCAGGTGTCAGATCAATACCTGCCGCTTCTAAAATCTTAACCGCAGAATCCGTTAGTGACCAAAGTGTAACAACCGCAACATCTCCTGAAGGATTGATCACAGTCAGTCGTTCTTTGTAATACAACGCTTCAAAGCGCATGTTGAGCTCCTTATCAAAAAACTTTCCTGGTTCGTTATACCACTTTTATAGATATAACAAAAGGGAGCTGTTGAATATCAACAACTCCCCGTTTTTTATACTTTTGCACGAATCGGTGGCCGGTCTGCCTGAACTCCAGGAAAGACTCCAGTGAAAACCCGAAAAAGAGCTTTATAGTTCTCAGGGTCTCGATAGTTTTTCTTTTTGAAACCTTCGGTGATTTCATCGATTTCTGTAACCTGAGAAAAACCTCCTTCCAGTGCATATGCATAGTAAGGATACTCTTGAGGAACATTAGAAATATGGACGATGTTGATGTTCCTTCCTAACCGGCGAGCGGCGGCGATCCGATGCATACCGTCGTTTATGAGTTGAACTACTCGCCCATCTGGCTCACGAGATTCCTCAATCACCGGCGGGAGAAACGGAATAGGAGGATCCTTATCAGGATCGGACCCACCCAACCAAAAGAGCAAAGCGCCAGTCAGTGCGAAAACATTCACACCTCGATGCTCGAAAGCATCCGCAAGGTCTAGAACAATTTTCACCTGCCCTTTGAGTACATACAGTTGAGCTGGCACCAAGACATCAGGATTAACCTGCTCCTTGATAACCAAAGCACTGTTCTTATATACAAGTGGTTGCCCAAAACCTTTGAGACGAGTCTCCTTAAGGCGAGCAAGAAACTCTCCTTCAGGCAACACTTGGTAGTGAATAATGTCAATCATCGAAATCCTCCTTCCCGGATATAGTTGTAAAGTTCCCACCAATTGTCTACACGATGAATACCTGATGGCATTTCATGGTCTCGATTGGTTGGCGATGAAAAAAGAAGCAAATGGTTCACCGTACCAACGAGAGGTACGAGCTTTTCTAAATCATCATCAACAAAAACATCAAGCCCGCGACACGCATCGACCTTGGATTTTTTGTATCCAACACCAGAAACTTTTAAAGTTTGGTTTTTTACCCGAAGCCACTCTAACGCACACGCCAGAGTACGATCAGAGTTGGATCTGCTCGTCACAACTCGAATATTATACCGATGCGCCTGCAAGATTTGAATGTACAGACAGGCTTGATGTATTTCCTCAATGGCAACTCCACGCCCACTGAATACCCTCCTATTCACCTCATCATACTGTTCCTCAGTAAGCAACTGATGTTGCATAATGAGCTTACGCTCACAAAGGTCTGGAGGAATTGAAACCGCAAACATTTCACGTGCAGCAGTAACTTTTGCTGCAAGGGAGTCAGCAATGACTCCGTCAAAATCAAGACCAATTTTCATACTCACCTCTAAAAACCATCCTATCAGATATATAAAAAATAACCAGGTGGCAGTGAAGCCACCCAGTCACTAGGGTTGAAAAACATATTTTGTTTTATCTCCGACCGAAAAATGCATCTCCATGATTTCCCGAATTCGCTTCTCAGGGAAATCCATTTTTTCTACAGATACCTTTGCACCCCGGAGAAGTCTCACGCTCATTGTGAGCTCATCTTCAGTGAGTAATGGATTTGCTAAGTAGTCTTTCCATACAATAACTCCCGCTAATTTATTTGGGATAATGTACTCAATGACACATCGAGGACACGGAAAGTTGGTGACAAATAATGTAGCCGCCTTTGGAGAGACTCCTGTATCGAGACACTGCTGAATCGCATTCGCCTCAGCATGCCGTGCAATACAGAATATTTTCCGAGCTTCTTTTAATAACTCAAAAGGCCCGTGACCTTTTTGACTATCTTCCCATGCGAGACGTTCATAAAAACATTCCTTTAAATCAATAAGACAATTTTCCATTCCGGAAGGAGCCCCATTGTACCCTGACACAATCTCTCTTTTATTTCTTACTAAAACAGCCCCAACACCTCGTTTTAAACACGAGGTACGGGTACCCGCTTTAATTGCCGTAAGCATATGAAGCTCTTTCCAATCAGGACGAAGGTCAACCGTCAATATCATTTCAATTTCTCCTTATCTAAACAAAGCCTACCAATTCAATCATAAAAACACAAATACAAAAGGCACACCCGGAGGCGCGCCTTTTGTTTGAGTAGTATAGCAGAATCGAAATATGAAAGTCTAGTTATTTCACGTCAACCCACACATACTTTTCTAGTGAAAAGTTGCGCGGGCCCGCCTCAGCCAGCTTCCGGCTCGTTGAAGTGCGTTAGCGCACTTCAACGCCCATAGATCGTGCAGATCCAGCGATAATCTTCATCGCCGCTTCCACATCGTGAGCATTGAGATCAACCATTTTCTTTTCTGCAATTTCTTTAAGCTGATCTTTTGTAAGAGTACCGATCTTTGCAGTAGCATTTTTACCTGAACCTTTCTCTTTTCCAAGGGCTTTGAGTATAAGACTTGATGCTGGAGGGGTCTTAAGTACAAAAGTAAATGTTCGGTCTTCATACACTGTAATTTCTACAGGCACGATATCTCCCATCATCTTTGCCGTTGCATCGTTAAATTGCTTTACGAATTCACCGATAGCCACACCTGCCTGACCGAGAGCCGGACCTACTGGAGGAGCCGGATTCGCTTTACCCGCAGGAATGACGAGTTTTAGTTTTTTTGTTATTTTTTTAGCCATAATATAAATGGATTAATGATCAATGATTTAGGAATAATAGTGTAAAAATACGTAAGAGTCAAGATTGTACCATTCATTAATCTTTAATCCTTAATCTTTCTTCTAGGACTTTCTTACTTGTAAAAAGTCTAGTTCTACCGGTGTTTCGCGTCCAAACATAGCAACAAGAACTTTAACCTTTCCTCTCTCTTCATCCACCTCTGAGACCTTACCTTCAAGGTCTTTAAACGGTCCATCTACAATAGAGACCATATCTCCAGAAGCCAAGTCTATCTTGTGCTTAGTTGTATGAGCATTCATACGAGCAAAGAGTGCATCCACTTCTTTTTTGTCTATCGGCACTGGAAACACCCCTGAACCGACGAAACCAGTCACACGAGGAGTATTTCGCACGACATACCACGAGTCGTCTGTTACCACCATATCTACGAGTACATATCCAGGGTAGATCTTTTCTTCTTCTTCCACTCTCTTCCCTGCTTTGATTTTGATTTTCTTTTCAACAGGAACCACTACATCGAAAATCTTGTCCTCCATCGCTAAAGACTCAATACGCTGTTTGAGATTTCTCTGCACTGCATTTTCATATCCTGCATATGTATGGATCACATACCAATTGCGACCTTCACCTATTTGTTGTTTTGACATAAAATTTAATATACGAATTAACGAATAATTCGAATCTACGAATAGTTACGAATGAATGCTTTTAGTACTTTCTAATTCGTAACCATTCGCATCATTTGACTATTTGTATATTCGTATGTTTACCTAGAGGACGAATTTTTCTAATACCAAACTGAAGATAAAATCAAAAAGCCCGAGGAAATATGCTACACCAAATGAAACGAGTATAACAACGATAGTAAATACCATTGTCTGACTGCGTGTTGGCCAGGTAACATGTTTAAGTTCCACTTGTGTCTCTTTGAGGTATTGTATAAAGCTCATAAATTTTGTTTGAAAAAAGCCCTGCTGGGGCCGACTAATGAATATATAATACTCTTTATTACACAATCAGTCAATATTTTTACATAATCAAAAAAACGCCTCAACTGAGGCGTTTTTTTGGAGTTTACCGGATTTAGTAGTTTTAACTACTTAACTGCATAGGTGATAGTCACCTGAGTAGTCAGTTTGTTTTCTCCAGCCGGAAGACTTGGTGCAACTTTCATTGAATCCATAGCCATTCCGTATGCTGCATTTGCCATCATTGGCATTGGGTAGATTTCATCGCTCGATTCATAGAAACTCACAATACCGTCAAATTTTACTCCAAGTTCTTTTGAAAGAACTTTAGCTTTTTCTTTTGCGTCAATAATTGCTTGTTTTCGAATTTCGGCCTTAAGCCCTTCCATATCATCAACTACAAAATTCAATCCTGAGACATTTGAAACATTGAGGCCTCCCACGAGTGCGAGCATGTCCCCCGCCTTTTCAATATTTCGCACTTTTACTTCTATTGATTGTGAGACTTCGTATCCAGAGATTACAGACTTACTTGGAGGACATGAATACTGTGTACATACACCACCCGTGTATTCGTATTTTGGATTTATATTGTACGAAACAGTCTTGATATCTTTTTCTTCAATATCTGCTTTCTTCAAAGCATCAATCACTAGATTGCTTTTTTTAGTAGCCTTATCCTGTGCTTCTCCTGCTGCCTTACCTTCTTCAAGAACTGTGTAGGTAAAAGAGGCTATGTCAGGTTTAGCATAAACCTCCCCTTTTCCTGTTACTGAAACAACATTCATTGCAGGAATATTTTTTCCAATATATGAATACTCTTTAAGTGCATTGAGTGTTTTCATACCCACAAATACAGAGAGTATAACAACAAAAACAAGTACATATTTTATAACCTTCTTTTTATCAGTTGAGTCAAATAGTGTGTCCATGTATTTTCTATTTAATGAATAACCCGTCTAGTATAGCACACCTATACAAGGCTTTGAACATGGGTACTGACAAGGTGTTCAAAAAGAGAAGCTACGGTAAGAGGCCCTACCCCACCCGGCACTGGAGAAATTGCAGAGACAGAACCTTTGACTCTGTCAAAATCAACATCCCCCACAAGACCCGTCTCTGTGCGATGTATGCCAACATCTACCACTACAGTATGCAGACTCGGATTGATCCACTCTTCGGTTATCAATTGAGGTACACCACAGGCCACAACAAGCACATCGGCACTCTGACTGATTGCTTTCGGGTTTTCTGTTTGTCGATGTATCACTGAGACCTTTGCCCCAGAAAGTCGCAGGAGTGTAGCTGTAGGGCCTCCCACCAAACGAGATCTTCCTACAATCACAATGTGCCGAGAAGCCACTGGTATAGTGTAATACTCTAAAAGAGTACGTATTGCACGAGCAGTCGCCGGCGCAGAACGCACATCTCCGTTTTTTAACCTTTCTTCGTGGTAAGCAGTCAAACAATCAACATCTTTGAGTGGTTTGATATGCTCGAGTATATGTTTAGATATATGAACTGGCAGTGGTAGCTGGACTATAATACCCGTGACAGATGTGTCAGTATTGTGAACATGTATTTCTTCTTCTAACTCAGCTTCTGTTATCGTCTCTTTAAGTTTCTTTACTTTTACTTCCATACCGATCGATGCTCCAAAATTTATTTTCTCCCTAATATACGTATTAGAATCCTCCCTATCTCCCACTTGAATAATCATAAGAGTGGGCGGCGTTAAAAAAGTACTCACCTGTGAAGCAAGTTTTTCACGGATCGCGTCTCGTACGACTAATCCAGAGAGAATACGTGGGTGTGAAATTTCTTCCATATATAATCAGAAACTATAAGCGCAAGTACACCAATTGTAAACCCAGCAAGAACATCGGAAAACCAGTGCACACCGAGATAAAGTCGACTCATCCCTACAACAACTGGAGAAAGCACACAAAACAAAATATGAACCCATCGGCGAAATATGTTTTTCTCATGACGCATAAACCGCAAAAAGAAAAAGAAAAAAGTGGTCGCCAGGGCGGTGTGTGCTGAAGGAAAGCTCGGGCCAAATGCAGTGATAATACCAAGCTCAGGACGAGGAAAGTTCACCCATACTTTTATTGCCCATACGAGTGCATACGAAAATCCAATAGCTCCCCAAAATTCAGTGAGAGATTTCCTCGTACCCCACATGCAGATAAAAAAAGATGCGAGAAGAAAAAGAAATGTTGCAGGTATCGCATTAAAAAACCATGTAGCAGTATAAAAGCTATAGGTTAAAAAAGGATTTGCAATGGAGTGAAAAAAATCAAAAACTGCAACATCGAATGTATTCATACACACAGTATAACTTGACTCTTGCATCTCGGCTAGATAGGATATGGAAAGACATATGCACACCTCAACACCTCAACAAAATGAGCAGCTGGAGACTGCTCAAAAAACCACCCCTCCTCCACCGAAAGTTGAAAATGAACGCCCTCCAAAGACTGGGCCGCACCTAGAAGATGAGTGGCTCTAGGTTAAGTAATCCACCCGAATCCGCGTAGCCGACCCTCGTCGGCTACGCGCTTTTTTTAATTTAAAAAGTAGCTCGTGCAAAAATACCTGCAGGGAGAAGTCTTTTAGATCCTGATTCTTCAATCGCCAGTTCCCCCGACTCAATAGTTGCATGAGGCAGTACACCCAACAGCGCATTAGCGTATGAAAGATGTGAATATTCAGAAGCATATCCGGTCACCACCACAAAAAGCGGATCTTTTGAGAGAAGCTTCAAAGAACGCTCAAGGAGTGGGAGTAGGTCGTCGTCAATATGCCACATCTGGTCTTTGGACTGCTTTTTTGTTCCCCTGCCATACACCGGTGGATCCATCAAGATTGCATCATAGGTCACCCCTCTTTTTATATCTCGCTCCACAAACTTGCGGACATCATCGAGCATAAAGCGTATTTCTGCTTTTTCTAACCCTGCACTCTTTTTGTTTTCATGTGCCCAGGTGATAGAAGCTTTGGATGCATCTACATGAGTCACTTCTACTCCAGCACTCGCCAAAGCCATACTCGCTCCTCCTGTATAGGCAAAAAGATTGAGTACTTTTATAGTCTCATTCTTACTTTTTGCTTCTGACTTCAAGATTCTATCCTTCATCCACTCCCACTGAGCAACCTGCTCTGGAAACACTCCTACATGTTTATTATTTCCAATCTTACAGACCATAGTAACTCCGCCAACAAGAGCAGTCCAGTGCATAGGGATATCTTTATGTATCTGCCATTTTGCACCCTTATCACCTTTCTTAAAATGCGCATGAGCAGTATTCCACACCTCGTCACTCTGTGTTTTTTTCCAGAGCACTTCTGGGTCAGGTCGTACCAAAACCACCTCCCCAAAGCGTTCGAGTTTTTCTCCGTCTCCTGAGTCCAAAAGCTCATAACCCTCTTCTTTGTGTGTAATAAGAATTGTCATACTTTATTTATACCATATAAACCAAAAGAGGCTTGCATTTTCATGCAGCCTCCCGTTTGTTAAAATTTTTAATTGAGTCTCTGACATGGATTTCCGCCCCCATTGCGAGAGCAAATCCCAGAAGACAAAAAAGCACAAAAACGAAGGGACTGAATATAATTTTAAGCATTCTTACACAAGAATGCCCCATTTAACAACAAGAGTCAACTAAACCCCTTGAACCATAAAAGACACTGTCCGCTTCCTATCGTGGTCGAGCTCTACGAGCATAACCTGTTGCCATTTTCCTTTACACAACTTCCCTTCATGAACAATGAGAGTGATTGAAGACTGAAGCACCATTGCCTGAGCATGTGCATGTCCATTAACACATTCATGTATTACACCGTGTTCATCTGGCTCGCACAGATGAGTATTTCTTTTGCCTCCTTTGTTTTCTGCATGGGCAATATCATTATGCCCATAGTCGAGCATTGGACTTGCAAAACTATCAAGAATTTTTCGAAGGTCTGCGGTATAGCCCATTTCTTCTGAAGGACCAATGAGGTTTTTTTCATCTTCGTTGACCCATAAGCTTGCGGTCGTATGGTGTGTTTGGACCACAACACTTCCCTCTGACACCCCCGAACGCTCTATCACAGCTTCTATGTCTTCGGTGATTCGAATAAAGTGAACACGATATTTAGTCTGGTATACTTTTGTTTCAAAATGAGTTTTGTATTGTGATGTCATAAAAAAAATATTAATACACGACTATACTCCCCGTATGTTTTGCATCAAGTGAGTTGTAGTATGCCCACACACCACTGTATACAAAATTAAAGGTGTACTCACCATTTTTCCCTAGTGCTTTTGGTTGATTGAGGTCAGAAAATGGAGGCTTTGCATTATCATTTGCAAAGATCCTCATTGAGGTGTTTGTTTTATTTACAAAACGTATTGTTGCGCCACGAGGGATTTTGATTTCACTTGGTTTGAAACCATTTTCTGTATAGGTAACCACGTACATATTTTCTACATTGCTTGGCGACGAGCTACTCTGCGCTACTGTTTTTTTTACTGTCTTTTTAAACCCGCCCTCCTGTGTTGATGTGGCAGAAACAGATACGAGCACTTCTTTCTCCAAAACATTTTCTACAACCATTGGTTTGCTGATGCGAGATATATATGAATACAAAAATCCTCCAATCAGAAAAATAAAAATCAGGATGTAAATAATTTTTTTATTCATTTAGGTAAAGTAATCAAATACTATTTATATATCTCTTTATAATACAATAAGGTATTGTGACTGTACACGAACAAAACTAGCTGTATTTTTTTATATAAGCATCAACGTCAAATTTCTTTGCTGCACCATTGGCATTCATATATCTCACCTGCCCATATACTGGGCGCTTAAACCATGCACGGTCATGCACGCCACCAATAGACCATGCAATACCCGCATATCCATTTGGATCTCTTCCGTCGAGCTCGTATGTATCATTTAAATAAATCGCTATGCGCATTGCATCTTCAGGACTCTCTGTCCATTCCAGTATTTTCTTTGCCCAATACATGCGCATATAGCCATGCATTTTACCTTCCCTTACCATCTGAGTCTGCGCTGCGTTCCATAGAGGGTCATGGGTCGCTCCCAACTCAAACTCTTCCTGTGTATACACATAATCTCGCAGATCATTTCGTGTCGAATCAAGAGATAGTTTACTCCAGTTTGGAAAACCTCTTACCGAATCATACTCTGTATTATATAAACAAAAGTTATCAGAAAGTTCTTTGCGAACAATGAGCTCTTCTAGAAAAGCATCTTTTGCCACTCTCGGTGCATCTGATTTTTCTACTTCCAGAGCCACACGTTGGGCGGAAATATTTCCATAATGCAAGTAGGGTGACAAACCTGATTGGAAATCTTGTGTGGGATCGTTGCGACCCGTATCGTACTCTTCGAGCTTTTCTTTTATAAATGTATGCAGTACTTTTTTTGCAACAGATGCTCCTCCTTTGATTTCAAGTGGAGATTGGCTGTTTTGTGTTACCGAAATATTTTTCAAAAGCAATTCATAATCAATATCTTTTACTGATGCATCTTGTCTCGGATACACATACTGCTTTTTTGGAAACTCAATCAAAAACTCACTTAAAACTTTTTCTATTTTTGGTCGCAATGTATAGGCTGCAAACTCTTGCTTTTGCGAAACAAAAAAGCATGGCACAATATTATGCGCATCCACCTCTTCAAATGGAATATGTATTTTTTTATTCAGAGCATCAAGCCACTCTCTAGAAATCTTGAGTGGTGAAAAGTCAGTTACCAGAAAACCTACCCCCTCACTTTTAACCACACGCTCCACATACACATCAATAGGGTCAGTGGTTACAGTAAACGAAATATTTTTTTCTTTAGCGAGAAGCATGAGCTCTTTGAGAGCTTGTATTTTAAAATCCAACTGACGAGAACCTCCTCCCAAGAAATTCGGGACGAGATTATATACTACATGCAGAGGAGCGCCGTGCATTTCTGCCAACTCTTCTGCTCGAATAAAAGCCCAGTTATCTACAATACGCATATCTCGATTCATCCAATACAAAACCAACCCTTCTTTATACTCACCGTTATTGAGAGACCGTATTCTTCGCTGATCAACACTCATTTATTTTGCAATTACCATTTTTTCGTAAATATGAATCAGGGAAATAAAAAGACTTGCAATGACAGGCCCCAAAAGAACACCTTCTGGTCCAAAGAAAGAGATACCACCGAGCACTGCAAACAGCACAACAAGCGAGTGAAGTCGTGTGCCGCGCTTATAGAGATACGGTCCAAGCACATTGTCGATCATACCTACCAATATCATCCCCCACGCTGATAGCCCAATAGCAAATGGAATATTTCCAATAACAAAAAGGTAGATAACGGAAGGAATAATAACAATAGCAGTACCGAGTCCCGGCACAAACGCACACAAAGCCGCGAGCGCTCCCCACAACACCGCGTTTGGCACACCAAAAATAGCAAGTCCGATTCCCGCAAGAACACCCTGTACAAGCGCAATAAGGAGAGTGCCTTTTACAACCGTTGTTATAGTATTTGCTGTTTTTTCCAAAAGTTCTCTGTCATATGCATCATGGAGCGGTGAAAGCTCTGTAAGCCTCTGAACAAACCTCTTTCCGTCTTTAAGGAAAAAGAAAAGTGCGAGTATGATAAGAAAAACGTCAACAACGACAGTGAGTGTACCGAAGAGGACGTCTTTAAAATTATCTGTTACCCAACCTAAAGAAAGTCTAATATACTGATCGACATCGATAGAAAAATCCGGGACAAATTTTTGAATTGGCTCTTCAATTAAACGCGCCACGTAGTCAAATTCACTAATATTGTTTGTAGAGAATTTTACATAGAGACTTCGCGCTTGCTCAAAAGCTTCTTGTCCCAAAAACACAACGGGAAGTATGACAAACACAAGGCCTATAAAAATAGTTGTGAGAACACTTACAATTTCCCGCCCTTTAAAAAGTTTAAGGATGTATTGATAGAGTGGAAAAAGCACTATTGCAAATGTTGCCGCAAGAAAAAGTGTTGTAAAAAAAGGTTTAAACACAAAAAAAGTGAGCACGAGTACCGCCCCAAACAAGACTGAAAAGAAAATTATTTCAACTTTACTTCGATTAATCATATATTATTGTGGATCAAATATTGTTGTACTCGTGTCACCATTTAATAAATCAGCTATTCGTTTTCCTCCAAACACGGACGGCAAAATACCAACACCATTACATCCTAAATTATACATTAAAACCTTATTTTTTGGTTCAAAACCGATTCTTCGAATAAGGTTTGGGGTATAGCCCATGAGTCCATGCCATGTAAACTTATAATCTATTTCTCGATTTGGATCTGTTTCGTATATAGTTTTGATAAAGGTATCGATATTTTTTTGTTCAGACTCGGGATACAACAAATCTCGTGAGTATGATTTTTTGTCATCGAGCGACACCTCTGGACCTCCCACAGATATGAGATTGTGCACTGAACCTTGTTCGTATTCGTATTGCCTTCGGGTAAGGTAAAAATACGGGTCAAGTGTAGATGCATCAGGGTTTGTAAAATAACTAATTGCAGTTGGGGGCTTATTCATCGGCTCAAGATACCCTGACATATAGCCGATAGTTCCTTTCACATCATGATGGAATTGTGTATCGATATCGAGACCAGATTCATTAAAAATAGTCAGCGTCTCAAAACCGTTTGTACACAAAACTACTTTTCCCGTATCTATTGTTGCAACCCCCGCATCTAACAAAGCATGGTCTTTTTTTAGTACAACTTTTAAAATTGCAGTATTTTCATATACTGAAAAACGCTCTGGGTACGTATTTTTTAAATACACAATTGATTCGTCAGAAAAAAGTGCGCTATTAAGACAACCTTTCTGATACGACAACACCGCACTAAAACTCGGATCTTTTGTTTCCAGTAAAGACATGATGACATCATGTTCTACACATTCATAGAGATGAGAGTATTCTTGTGGAATTTTTTGAACATACGCAGCTCTGTTTGAAATCCGAAAAGACTCTAGAGACAGCCCTGCTTTTTCTCGACATGCACTATCTTTCAGATGACTAATCACTTGCTCATAAGAAGAGAATCCTGCGTGTCCCAAAAATCTAGAGAGTGGAATTGTCAGACCTGCTTTTGTATACATTTGGTCAAGCAAAACCCAAGAATCTTCAATTGATTTTTGAGCAGCACCTGCATATTCCAATCCAAATTCGGAGACAATATCTGCAAACGAGCGCTCAAAATAACTGACAACCTGGCCCGCATTATGCCCTGTTGCACCTCGAGCTATTTGTTGTGCTTCTACGAGCACAACATTTTTATCTGTCTCAGTAAGCAAGAAAAAGGCGGTGGCCACGCCAGCGATCCCTCCCCCAACTATAGTTACGTCTGTTTTAATGTCAGTATGCAAAGACGGAAAAGGGTCTGTACGAGTAAGCTGATGAATCCATGGAGATCTGTTTGTAGTCATAGTATATCAAAATATTACAGAGCGCCTGAAATTAGCGCAACTATTAAAATACCAAAAAAACTCATTACAAAACAAATAGGGATAAACAAGGACATTCGTACTTTTGAAATACCCATAAGTGCAATAGCAAATTCATCAGGAAAAGGTGAGGCTATGATGATGGCAGCAAGAACAGGAGAAAGCCACCTGAAAAAACCTTTTTTGAAAAAATTACTAATTTTCTTTTCATTTTTAAATGTATGAAGAACCTCCATCACATCATCTGCAAATCTGTCACGAATAAAGAGAAAAATCACCAAATCCCCCACAAGAGAACCGCACGCTCCCCAAAATGCTACTAGAAAAGGAGATGTGCTTTGGGAAATTTCAGCTAGAGCGATAGCTGCGGGAGCAATAGTAAATGCAGAAGTAAAGAAAAAACCTGCAATAAAACTGCCGACAATTTTTAATTCATCTATTCTTGAAACCAAATCATTCACTACACCAAAACGCACAATGCCAATAGCAAAAAATACTGAGATACAAATAAAGAGCAGGTCGCGCTCAAGATTTGTGTATGGGTTTTTAATGACCTCTTTCATATGATACTCAAATCATATCATATTGTTTACTGTCTTTCCCCTATCTGCTCTCTCCACATTGCACTATACAGCCCTTTTTCGTGTAAGAGCTCATCGTGTGAACCTGTCTCGATAATTTTTCCCTTTTCTAGTACATAAATCCGATCGGCATGCATGACAGTAGAAAGTCGATGAGCGATCAGTACTGTGATGTGCGAGCTGTTTTCCGTCACATCACGGATGGTAGATGTAATCTCTTCTTCAGTAATCGAGTCGAGTGCAGATGTTGCTTCATCAAAAATAAGAAGCTTGGGTTTACGAAGGAGCGCTCGAGCTATTGAAAGTCTCTGTTTTTCTCCACCAGACACTTTTACTCCACCTTCACCAATAGGGGTATCGAGTCCTTTTCCACCGCGAAGGAGCAAGTCATCGCAGGCACTTTTTCTCAAAGCATCCAGACACTCTTCATCTGATGCTCCAGGACTTACAAATAATAAGTTTTCACGAATCGTCCCCGCAAACAATTGAGTGTCCTGCGTGACAAAGCCGATCTGCTCGCGAATGCTTTGCATATCTACCTTGGTGTTTCCTATGGCATTATAAAAAACTTGTCCTTCTTTCGGCAGATACAATCCTGCTAAAAGTTTTACGAGACTGGTTTTACCTGAGCCGGATGGACCAACAAATGCAATAGTCTCACCTATTTTTGCTTCAAATGATATATCAGAAACTGCAGGCTCTGTCCCCGTTGGATAGATAAAGGTAACATTTTGAAATGCAATTTTTTCAAGCAACTTGATCTGATGCGGATTTTCCGGCACTACTTCTACTGGAATATCTAAAATATCAGTATACTTTTTTAGCGACACCTCTACCTCTCGGTATGTATTGAGTACATTTCCAAGTTCTTGAAGTGGGCCAAATACAAAGAATGAATAGATAAAGAGGGAGAAAAACTGACCGAATGTAATCGTTCCGATAAAAATCAAATACAGCATGAAGAACAGTATTGCCGTTCGGAGAAAATTAATACAGGTACCTTGAATAAAACTTACACTGCGAAGGTAACGGAGCTTTTTGAGCTCCAAAGCAAGAATCTTTTCGGTAGTAGTGTTTAATCTCCCGATTTCCTGATCGACTAGTCCAAGGCTTTTTACAAGTTCAATATTGCGAAGCGACTCCGTAGTTGATCCTGCAAGCGCAGTTGTCTCGCGGACAATTTCTTGCTGAATCACTTTTACTTTTTTAGTGAGGAAATAACTGAGTCCCCCAATAACAGGAACGGTAGCCGCGTAGACAACTGCAATACCCCAATAAATTGTTATTGCATAAACTGTGACAAATATAAAACCGATGAGTGAGACAAAGGTGATGTTGATCGATGATGCAATAAACTTTTCTACATCACTGCGAACTTTTTGCAAGATTCCAAGAGTTTCTCCACTTCTCTGATCTTCAAATACGACAAAAGGTAATGCAAGTGAGTGTTTTACTCCACTACTGTAAAGCTCTGCACCTATTTTTTGAGTCACTTCGTTGAGAAAATAATCCTGGAAATTTTTGGCAACTCGCGAAACAAAAGCAGCTCCTACACCCAAAAGAAGTAGCTTTGAAACTCCAAGAAAAAATTCATTGACTGTATAAGCACTGTAATTGGTAGCGTAATCGTCTATGATATGTCGAAAAATCAACGGATCAATCAGAGTAAAAATCTGATTGATAGCAGCAAGTACTAACACTCCGACGCATAGTTTCCAATATTTTTTTAGATAGTCTCTCAATAAGTTCATATTTAATAGAGTGATTTTACTGCTTCGGCGGTGTATCTACACCAACCCACACATCCATAGTCGACACATATGCGCCACATGCTTTTACGTACAAGAAAAGTTGCATTCGATATGCTGCAAAAGTTTTAAGTACACCTTCTACCAAATGCTCTGCTTTTGTGCGCATTCCATAATAATCAAATTCTTTTGTAAAATCTTCATCAGTCATTTTCTCAAACATTTCTTTCATATCTTTTTCTTGAAGGTCCATTCTTTCTGCGAAATTAGAAATTGTCACTGACTCTCTTAGAGCCATGTACTCCGCGGAAGATTTTGCATCTTCGGTTACCATCACTTTGAAAGTTGATGCTCCTGTTGCACTGAGGTATTGCAACAACTCAAGAGTGCTTCGCTGAGACTCTGAAGGTTTATAGCTCTCTTGCCCTTCTGGGATCTTAGTAGCAAGGTGTTTGATAATTCGCACTTCGTTTGAAACTGATTTCCAAAATTGTTCTCGTGTATACATGTTTTTATTATAATTAAATTAATAGTTTACTTTACATAATTTACTGCAAACCAACAAACGCATTGTACACAAAGTGCACAATAGGATCTGTGTCTGGCCCATATACAATAGCTCCACCGAGCGCACCCGTAATTATAAGTGTGATAATACCCACACAGGCAAGTACCGGGGCTCCCCACATGATCAACCTACCTATAGGTTTTAAAACCGTAGTGATTTTTTTAATAAAACTCTGTTCTTCTGAACTTGCTGTATATTTTTCTACATAGAACACAATATAACCTACCAACAACGCAACAAATATCCACACACTCACTGTGGCATAAAAAGAATGAGTTTCAATCAACTGACTCCCTCTTTCACGTAAACCCTCTGCTATTTCACCTGTTTGCAGCGCAGCAAAACCGCCAAGTACTCCGCATGTAAGCAGTAAAGCCTTTGAATTTAGCCACCACAACTCACGTTTTAATACCTTTGACCATACAATCTCCATGACCCCATAGAGTGTAAGTAGAGCGATTGGAAAATGGACAAAAAATGGATGAATGTTCATAGATGTAAAGATTATATGTAACTCTCGTTAGTATACACCTTCCACCTTATACCAACGACACAAGCACCTCAAGACCTTTTTTAATATGCTCTTTTGTATTTTCGTCTGTAAGCTCTCCCGCTTCGTTAAATTTATCTCCTGCAGTACCGATATAGAGCTCCGGCTGACCAACCACTTTTGCATCGAGATAGAGCATAATTTTCTTGAGCTCTTGCTGTGCCACCGCTGTAGCGATCGGTCCAACAGATGCACCCATGATAAGAACTGGTTTCTTTGCAAATGAATTTTTGCCCCACGGTCGTGAAGCCCAGTCAATGGCATTTTTAAGTACCCCAGGAATCGAACGGTTGTACTCAGGAGTTGCAAATACAATTGCATCTGCTGCTTCTATTTGATTCTTAAGAACAGTTGCTTCCTCTGGAAACGCAGACTCGATATCTTGATTAAAAAATGGCAAAGATGATATTACCGCATGCTCTACTGTCACCCCTTCTGACACAAGTGCATGTAACGCTTTAGTGAGTCCTGTATTGAAAGACTTTTCTCGAAGACTTCCTGAAATGGCAAGAATTTTTTTCATAGTTTTATTTTTTATGATTAATATTATTATTGTAAGTCTTTTACTTTACAAAGTAAAGTGTTATATACTGTGTATATGTTAAAAACAGAATCCCAGCGCACACATCTCTGCACCACCTGCCCTATCGCCAAAGTGGCCGACCTTGTCGGTGACTCGTGCACACTACTTATTATCCGAGACCTCCTCAAAAAACCTCGTCGATTTGGTGAACTAACGGAATCTTTAAGCGGTATCAGCTCGCGCACTATCACAAAAAAACTCAAATATCTTGAGGAACAGGAAATTATTGTTCGCACTGAGTTCAACGAACGCCCTCCCCGAGTGGAGTATTCGCTCACCAAAAAAGGAAGCGGCCTAAAAACCCTAGTAAAGGAGATGGAGCGGTATGGGAAGGAGTTGGGGAAATAAATTACATTTCCAAGATCAACTCTTTTACTTCACTAAAATATTTATTTTCATCAATATTAGTAATTTTTATTGGAACCCCTCTCTTTATATCTGCCCAAACACTCCATATCATATCGGATACTGCTCGTTCCAATATGCGGGCAAAAAATAACTCTTCAATATTTTCAATCTCTTTTTTACTTTTATAGAAATTAAGTACTTTAGCAGCAAATTCTTTGCTTTCCATTTTCCACAAATGACCGAAACGTCTTGCAAATAGAGCAACCATAAACACAGGATCACCCAAACTTACCTTCTGCCAATCAATAAATTTTATTCTATTTTCTGCAGGCACCCAGAAAATATTTCCAGGATGAATATCATTATAAATAAACTCTTTAGGGACAGCCTCAAGCAAACCCTCTTTCTTCTCCAGAATATCTTGAGCTGATTTAATTACGGCTTTAAATTTATTAATAATAAAATAATCAGAGCCCAAGGATTTTTCAATGTCATCTAAACACATTGCCCACACTTTAGAGTGCACTTGATATGTCTGATAAGTAGACTTAAAAGGAAATTCGTCGAAACCAATATTTATTTTACTCGTTTCTACCAGCACATTGAGACTCTTTTCAAACATTTCTTCAGAAGCATCCTGAACATCAGTAAACATTTTACCCTCAATAAATTCCTCAATCAAAATAGGTGTATTAAAATTCTCCAAATCTACACGAAAAACTTTTGGTCCAATGTTATATTTCTCTATCAATTTAAGTATTGTGTATTCGTCTGCCAAATTTGAGTAACTTAATAAATCACCCGATTTTTTTATTCGAGCAACAAACACACCTTGAGCAGTCTTGATTTTATAGTTTAAATGATTGTTGCTACTTCCATCCGCTAATTCTTCTATTTTCAACACTCCTCCCAACCCCTGTTTATTAAAGTATTTTTTGATATTTTCCTCCATAACTAAAAGTATATCAAGATAGAACTAAAAAATCCCTATGTAGTAGGGATTTTTTAGTATTTGACATAACTTATTTTATGTTGTGTGGGGTGACCAGAGGGAATCGAACCCTCATTTTTGCTTCCACAAAGCAAAGTCCTGGCCGTTGAACGATGGCCACCATACTAAGAAGTCTTCGGTCGCCACCTTAAAAACTTCTGCTTTTCTACATTATCATGATGTACCAGGTAATGGCAATTGTGGCAAAGCCATACCAAATTCTCTATATTATTATTTGCGTGATTTTCATCGACATGATGCACAGCAAGAATTCTAAAGTCTTTTCTTTTACAGATACCACATTCGGGTATTTTTTTGTTTTCTAGCAAAATATCTCGATATGTTGAAACACCACCTTTCCAACCTGCATGCTTTTCTCCACTAAATTCTACATTTCTCCATTTAGTTTGACAGAACTTACCACAAAAATACTCCCCACTTTTTGACCTCTTCACCTGAGTCTGCGTTTTAAAAACCACTATTCCACACACTGAGCAATTTAGTTGTGTTTTGACCTGTGCACCAATATATTTACAATCCAAGGAGCAGTATATACCCCACCCATTCCTTACATTGGAAGGTCGTGGGTAAAAATCAGAATTACAAATTTTGCATTTAACTGATGGCATATTTTTTAAGTTTGAAACTAAACTTATTTATTTCATCTTTATGATGATGAATAAGAAAATGACAATTATGACAAAGGCCAATTAAGTTCTTTATATTATTATTTTTTCTATTTTCATCAATATGGTGAACAGCAAGCACTCTCTCATCCTTCTCTTCGCATAAAAAACATTTCTGCAATAAACCCTCTCTCTTCATGGAAGTTTTGTAAGAGCTTTACCCTGTAGTCCAGTTTGGATGATTTGATCCTCGATGTTCTTTTCCAATCCAAACACTTGAACAAATCCGGCTACAAAAATAGTTTTTACTCTTTGAGCTATTTATATCTTTTAAAGACTTATAGATGTTAGTCTTACAAGTAAAGCACTCAACAATCTTTCCTTTTTTATTACCCTGCTGACAACAAGATTTTGAACAAAAATTTCTCGAACTCAAATTTATTTGAGAATCTTTCTTTTTAAACTCTTTATTACAAAATTCACAAGTTACCATTGCCATTAATTAATTTTATCACTTCTTTTATGTGACATAAATAATTAAGTTTGTGGATAATATTTTACTCACCCTCTTGCTCGACCTCACGCTTTCGGCATATACTCAACTCATGAATACTTCAGCCCAACTTGCATTTGATCCATACAACTTTTCAAAAACTGAAGTGGGCTCAGTTCCTATTTACTACAAAAACCTACCGTGGGCACCCTGTATTCATATATACATTTCATTTAACACAGGAGCTTTCCATGACCCTGTCGGAAAAGAAGGTCTTTCTCACTTTCTTGAACACATGATTTTTGACGGTTCACCATCACTTCCTGACCGTAAAGCAACTCATGAGTGGAGAAAGACCGAAACCTTAGGAAGCTGGAATGCATACACAAGTCATTACAACACCGCATACCACCTCAAGTGCCTTCCTGAAAAACTTAAGAGAGTACTCACTCTCATGAAAGAGCAGGTTTTCTTTCCTCTTCTTCGAGATGAAGACGTGGAACATGAAAGAAAAGTAATCACTCAAGAAGCGTGGGGATATTTTCAAAATGAAAAACTCCTTGCGTATATTCGAGAATTTACGGGCAAAGTATTTCCTGGTCATTCACTTTCCCGTGTCTCAAGTGCACTTGGGTGGCCTGAAACTGTAGCTTTAATTAGCGCTCAAGATATACGTACATGGCACAAAGACAACTATCATACAGACAACATGAATATTGTTATCACAGGAAACATTGACGATACCTCAATTCAACTCTTTAAAAAGATATTCAGCGATACACCTGTTGCAGCACAAAAACCTCCTTTACTAGAAAATATACCTACTCCCCTTTTGACTGAAATCACAAAAATTGCTGACGAAATCGGACTTATTAAAGAACAAGTCGAAATTAGTATTTCTGCACTCAAAGACTTGCCGTTATTTAAACGAGAACACGAAAAAGCATTTGGGGCATTACTCCAAGACATTCTGCACGAAAGACTCCGTGACGAGAAAGCCTTGTGTTACGGTGTGCACGTTTCAACTCGAAGAAGCTCTGATTATATAAACTTTGGTATTGATATTAAAACTTCCGAAGAACATCTCAATGTAGTGAAGGAAACTATTGATGCGGAAATACATACAATTCTCCACACAGAAAACTATAAAAATCGATTTGAGCAGGTGAAGAAAACAAACCTGGAACAACTGCGAGCACAAGAACATGATTCAGATGATATTGCTCAAACTGCCACAAGTGAACTTGTACGGATACAGAAAATCAAGACCTTAAGTGAAGCGCTTTCAAACCGAGAAACGATGACATTTGAAGAGATGCAAAATGCAGGGGTCTATTTATTTGATAAAAAATATATAGTGACTGAGGTGGTATTGCCTTCGAGGAAGGATTAGGGAAGAAAAAACCGCTTTAAGGGGTTTTTCTTGTGCACGGGAGAGGACTAGTCCGCAACTTAAAATTTTCCGTCGAAAATTTTAGTCGTGTCCGCAGCTCGCGACCCAGTCTGCTGACTGGGTGCCCGCTCAGCTTTTCAAATCCTCACGAAAATCTCTAACAGAGATTTTCTTCCTGGACACAAAAATCGCCTTCCGGCGATTTCTTGTGCCCCTTCACCCCTCTTCTTGGAACCAACTTTTGTTGGAACTACAAGGGTTTTCTGAGATCGAGAGTGGTCGCGAGGAGCTTTCTGATGAAGTTTTAGGATTGTTCCAAGAAAAAAATAATGGGAGACGGTAGGAGCGGAGTTGGAACCGTCAAAACACAATCGATAAAAATTCAGCGATACTCTCTAATCAAACTTCCCTGTCGTTCGATGGGCCAACTCTCTGTGCAAGCACGATTCTATATGTTACATCAAAAACACAATTGTCCGAACTTCTTCTTAGGTGGTATGCGACAAACTTATGATGATGAAGAATTGTAAAGTGGGCCAACTCTAATTCCTGCTTCACCTCCACAAAAGTCTGTCTAAAGACCGGAAAGGATAAGCGTCGAGGCACTTTCTTATACAGCAACGCTCCTCGTGGGGACCGGCGAAGTCGTTGCAACGGACTATTTGGAAGCAGTTCTTCGTAGGTAAAGCAGATCAACCCACCTAACTTAAGATGCTTGCCTGAAGTTATAAAAACCTTGGCCAGACTTGGAACAAACTCCAGAACTCCAACAGCGACAATCATATCAATGTGAGTGTGTTTCGACAGTGGCCACGGTTCCTCAATGTTGGCACAGAGCAAAAGAGCGGAAGGTAGTTTCCGCCTTGCTTGACTCAACATTTCAGGCGCGGCGTCGATCCCAATAAGTTTGCACCCGTATTCCGCAATCTTAGTTGAAACAAGACCCGTTCCTATACCAAGATCAAGCACTGTCATGTCGCCATTAAGATGAGGGCGTATTAGACGAAAACACTCACTTGGTGCAGTCCACGAACCATCTGGACTTGTTACCTCATCGTAAATCCTCGATAGTTCATTATTATACTCGACAATAGTTTTCTGAATCATACCGCTTCGATTAATCATAACATGCAATCTAGTTATAAGATCCGCGCTTAGGTAAAGCGTGTGCCTTCGCCTCCGACGCATCTAACTGGGAAAGCCTTGATTGTTCCATCAGATAGATCTTATTCCATCGTAAAGCAAGTGCCCGAACATTGGCGAACGCACGACGGTCAACGGTATTGCGAAGTTCTTCAATCAGTGGAAGGGACCAGCCATACAAGCGTATTAAGACAAAGCCCTTATCGTCATACATCATGTCCTCATCGAGCACTGACCTACTTAATAAACAACCCTGCGGCAGAGACCGCAGGGTATTGCATGCCTCATGCCACTTGTATTTCAATGTTACCACAATGTAAGCGTCTTTTCATTGTGTTTCCCTTGGTTCTTGACGTATCTCTCTACGATAGACCAGTTACC
>JAPLZY010000006.1 GCA_026394775.1 Candidatus Zambryskiibacteriota bacterium | reverse complement strand
TTGCAATTTCTTTTTGAGAAATACTGCGTTTCAAAAGAGACTCGATTACCTTACGTTCATCAAGAGAAATGTGTTTTCCTTTGTTTCTTTTTTCATTCCGTAAGTATACAAAAGAATTCGAATTCTATCTTTAAGTTGCCCACTGACGAAGCAAGTAAAGAACGAGCGTTAAAGCTTTTTGGGAGTGCAGAAATTGAAAGTTTTGAAGTCGGCACAATAGCCGGCTTGCAACAAATTCACGCCTATCTTTTTAATGACCTCTACGAGTTTGCAGGGGCTATCCGCAGTGTTGATATGAGTAAAAACGGATTTCGCTTTGCTTCGCATTTGTACCTGAATACTATCTTAAAGGAAATCGAAAAACTACCAGAAACAAGTTTTGAAGAAATTGTAAAAAAATATGTAGAGATGAATGTTGCGCATCCGTTTCGTGATGGAAACGGTCGCTCTATGCGCATATGGCTTGATCTGATTTTGAAGAAAAATCTCAAACAGTGTATCGATTGGCAGAAAATAGATAAACTGAGTTATTTAAATTCAATGCAGAGAAGTCCTATTAATGATTTGGAAATCCGTGAATTGTTGAGAGGTGATTTGACTGATAAAATAGATGACCGTGAAGTATACATGAAAGGAATTGAGCAGTCATACTATTACGAAGAAGAAGATTTGTATAAATAGCTTTAAGGTTTTTTCTGATTGAAGAAAGTGTATACATAAAATCTCTCGCAAAGGAGAGATTTTATGTATAAGACCTGCTGTTATAACGTAGTCTATTTTTTCCCGGTCTCACATCCACAAGTACATGTTCCGTCTTCTTTTGTGTGTGCGTGTCCGCATTTTTCACATTTTTTTTCTTCTGTTGTCATGTGTGTGGGGTTAATCTACTGTGTAGTAGTAAATGTTGCTGGCCATGTGATAGTCTCGTTTCCAAGTCCATCACGTACGTATGCTACATAGTAATATGTAGTGTTTGGCTGAAGGTTTGCCACTGTTGCGTTGTGGTAAGTTCGCAAGTCCTGGTGTACAAGTAGACTTGAACCTCCAATAGTTACTGCATATGTTGCACTACCTTCTATCATTGGTATTGGTGAAGTGCTGTAGTAAACTATTGCAGCTGCATTTTCATTTGTTGCCCAGTTAATTGTGGCAACTGTGTTTGTTACACCAACACTGAGTGAATTTATAAACGGAGCTGTATTGTCTGATCCAAATACAACACCTCCATTCATTTTCTGATTAAGTGCTGCGAGCGTTGCTGGGCCAACACGACCATATCCTGTTGTTGCAGGAGTTCCTGAACTCACAATTCCTTCTCTTGTCTGAAATCTCTCTACAGCTGCTTTTGTGAGCTGTCCAAAGTAACCGGTAACTAGTCCAGATGGATAGATGCTTGCATCAGACGCTAAATATGTCTGAAGTGAGGTTATATCACTACCACTTATACCTAGGCTTAGTTGACGAGCAATAGCAGCGTCTGCTACAAGAGGGGAAGTGGTAAAGAATATAGCTCCTAAAACAAATCCTAGACCTATAGAGAATATTTTAAAATTCTTTTTATTTTTTATCATATTTTTTATGTTAATGATTATTAAGGAGTGAAGCCTATTGTATAAGTCTGTCGTAACAGATCAGGGGGGAAGTAGTTTCTTAATCGACGTTAAGATGGGCTACTTAATACCAGGCAGACTTCACTGCTTCTTAAGCATATGCTCTTGTTACATTAAAAACAAGTTAAATTATACCAATGACACACTTTTGAGGTATAGCCTAATGTGAATGAAAAATCTTGTGTTATAAAAAGTTGTAGGAACTGATACAATATGTGTATCATTCGGAAAAAATTAAAAACATATCTTCATAACAACAAGCAGAATGCCGTTATTTTTTTTGTATCTTTGTTAATTTTAGGAAGTTTTTTTTATATATTTTTGAATAGAATAACAAAAGCTCGTTTTCAGGAGCCAGTCGTTGTTGTTCCTGAAGTCCCTCAAGAAGAGCCAATACAGCAAGAGCTTATTGGTAAAGGTGAACTCAGTTATCTCGGCGGGACTGTAGGAAGAAACAAAAATATTGAACTCGGTGTACAGCGACTCAACGGTACAGTGGTAGCTCCTGGTGCTGAGTTTTCGTTCACAAAAGCTTTAGGTGAGGTGACTGAAGAAGCGGGTTTTAGTAAAGAAAAAATATTTCTAAATGGTGAAGTGACTAAAGGTGTAGGAGGTGGACTTTGTCAGTTGTCGACAACGCTTTTTCAAACAGTAATGAACACCGGTCTTCCTGTGACAGAGCGTCACAACCATAGCTACTCTGTCTCTTACTATGATGTCGGCTTAGATGCCACCTACGCAGACCCAGGACCTGACTTTCGTTTTGTAAATGATACGCTTTACCCTATTACAATAAAAGGTACAGCTCTGAATCATAAAGTGAGATTTGAAATATACGGCACTCCTGACGGACGGGTGGCAAGCACGAGTGAAGTTGAAATATCGCAGATTGTTGACTTTCCTCCGGTGAGAAACGTGGTTGTCGAGGCCTTGGAAAAAGACCAGCCTCTATGTAGGAATACTCCGCAGATTGGCTACACTGCAAAAGTGATCTACGAAGTTTTGTTTTCTGATGGTAAAAAGAAAGAACAGATTTTTACTTCAAAATATAAACCGTTGCAACGAGTGTGTTATAGCGTAGCGTCTCTGCCCGCTTTTAACACCGCGGAATTCTAGCATGAAGTATTTTACGTATATCCTCGAATGTAGAGATATGACTCTGTATGTTGGTTATACGACTGATTTAGAAAAAAGACTATTGAAGCATAATACTTTAAAGTCGGGTGCGCATTATACAAAGATCCGTAGACCAGTGAAGCTGGTGTACTCTGAAAGTTTTGATACATTAAGCGAGGCTCTCAAGCGAGAGTATGAAATAAAAACATGGTCAAGAGAAAAAAAGCTGGCACATATTTTGAAACAGTCTGATCTACTTTAAGAAAAAGAAAAACACCACGTAGTGGTGTTTTTCTTTTTCTAGCTAAGAAGACTGAAAAATTTTAATTCGCTGTAAACTTGATAACTGAAGAGGGGACAAAAAGACTTGCTGCATTTGATGATTGACGGCAGTCCCAACCAACAGCATTGATACCTGAGCCAAGACTACTTCCTGAAGTGAGGTCTTTTGGGATTACTGAAGGAAGCTGTGCGAGCGTGCTCACCTGTGATTTTGTACCAACAGTTTTACCTTCCTGCCAAATGTACAAAGTACCATTGTTGTATATCATCATGTTTCCAACAGAATCAGTGTCTCGAAATTCACCACGGAGTTTTCCGTCAGCAATATAAATGTTACTGATGGTCTGACCCCCCTGTGTTGCCTGGCTAAATGTACACTGGTAGCTTCCTTTTTGGGTAATAATACTCTGAAATGTGTTTGCACTAGGATTTGTCCCTGTCGTTACGGGTTTTGGTGTAGTGGTGGTGCTTGTGTTTATGTTTGTACTCGTAGCTGTAGTGTTGGTAGGTGCAGTGTACAGAGTGTCGTCTTTGTCAGATGATATCCACATCCACACGCCGATAGCTATTAAAAGCACTACAACAAGTCCAATAAGTACGTTTCTGTTCATATGACAATATATTATGTTATTAAATATAGGTTAAGTTAACCTTTCTTCAGTATACGCCTTCTTTTATATATAGATAGGGGTAGGTGTTGAGTTAAAGCTCGGGTATACTAAAAGATATGAAAATAGTCCTCGTGTGCGCAGTCGTTCTTGCTTTTTTAGGTGCTGGCTTCCTTTTGTCTAAAGAAAATGAAAGTGTTACTCGTGTGTCTGATATTGTTTTAAAAAAAGAAACTGTCTCTATATTGAGTTTTGGAGATGTGATGTTTGACCGAGGGGTAAGAAATATAATAGAAAAACGTGGGAGAGATCCTTTTGAATACATAAAAAAAGATTTAGATGTAATTAAAAAATATGATGTAGTGATCGCAAACCTGGAAGGTCCTATTGTCGAAATGAGTAGGGGGCTTTGCCAAAATAAAGCATATAATTTTCAGTTTGCGAGCACTACTACCGACCGTCTCAAGAGTATTGGTATTACGATGGTAACCATTGCCAACAATCATTCGTTTGATTGTTACGGTATGGGTTTTTTGAGTACAAAAAAATATTTAGAAAAAGTAGGAATAGAATATATTGGAGATTCAAGTCTAGAAAAGAGTTTTGTAATTAAAACAATAGCTGACAAAAAGGTGGCGTTTGTAGGGATGGACCAAACAGTCTCGCCGCTTTATATTTCAAATTTTTATCCGCTTATCAAAAGACTGAAAGCAGAAAATGATTATGTGGTTGTGCATATACATTGGGGTACAGAATACGCACTCACCGAAACAAAGGTTCAGAGTGATATCGCACATAGTCTTATCGACAATGGTGCTGATGTGATATTTGGCCATCATCCGCATGTAATCGAACCGGTCAGAGTATATAAAGGAAAGCTCATCTTCTACTCTCTTGGTAATTTTGTGTTTGACCAGGTAGGAGTGGAGCAGACTCAGGGTATAGGTGCGGGGGTAGAATTTGGTGAAACAAAAAATACTTTTACAATACTTCCTTATAAGATAAAGTCATTTGCTCCTGATTTTCTGAAAGATAAAGAAAGAGATATGTTCTGTGAGAAATATTTGGGGTCCCTGGTGCACACAGGGTGCACGTTTGAAATCATGCAGTAACCTATAGGTTTTAGGGACTATCTTTTTCCAAGGAGACTACTATAATAGAGTCTTATGGAAAGTCTCGAAGAAAAGTGTGCAGTTTTTGGTATATATGGAAAAGGAATGGACGTCAGCCGACTGACTTTTTTTGGTCTCTATGCACTGCAACACAGGGGGCAAGAAAGCTCGGGTATCGCCTCGACAGATGGAAAAGAAATATATTGCCATAAAGATGTTGGACTTGTATCTCAGGTATTTAATGAAGAGATTATAAAAAAATTACCCGGCTTTATTGCAGTAGGACATAATCGCTACTCGACTTCATCGGGTACAGGGATTGAGTTTGTGCACCCAATTGAAGTTGTGGACCATTCACTTACCCTTGTTCATAATGGCAATCTTCCAAGTGTTACACTGCTTCTTGATTTCCTTTCTGAAAAAAAAGTTACAATTTCTCCTCAAGCATCAGATTCAATGATTGTTACAGAAGCGATTTATACACTCACTAAAGAAGGTAAAGATCTTCAGAGTGCTGTTGAAGAAATTTTCCCGCTACTGACCGGTTCTTTTTCTATTTTAGTGATGAATAAAGAAAAATTGGTAGCTATTCGCGATGCTTACGGTGTTCGTCCGCTCTCAATCGGCAAACTTGATGGTGGGTTTGTGTTTGCGTCTGAAACATGTGCATTTCATCCGATTGGAGCTGAACATATAAGAGATGTGCTCCCAGGAGAAATGGTAGTGGTAGATGAAATGGGTTTGCGCTCCAAGCAAATAATGAAAGGGAATCAAAAACTTGATATTTTTGAGTTTGTGTATTTTTCTCGACCAGACAGTGACCTTTTAGGTAAATCTGTTTATGAGGTGAGAAAAAATTTTGGAATCGAACTTGCAAAAGAAAATAACATTGATGCGGATGTGGTGATCCCTGTACCGGAGACAGCAATACCTGTTGCAATCGGATATGCAAATGCTTCAAATATTCCATTTGAAATGGGAATCATTAAGAGTCGATATATTCATCGAACTTTTATCGAACCCGAACAACATATTCGAGAACAAGGTGTTAAATTAAAACTTGCACCGCTCAAAGAGGTGATTTTTGGAAAAAGAGTGGTGGTGGTAGATGACTCTTTAGTTCGAGGAACAACATCACGACAGATTGTAAAAATGCTTTTTGAAGCAGGTGCTAAGGAAGTGCATTTTCTTGTCAGTTCTCCGCCAGTTCGATATCCTGATTTTTATGGCATTGATCTTCCGCGACAATCAGATCTTTTGGCATTTTCCAAAACAGTAGAAGAAATGAATACATATCTTGGTTCTACTTCACTTTCTTTTCTTTCGTATGAAGGTATGATAAGTGCGACAGGTCTCCCTGAATCTCTTTTCTGTACATCATGTTTTAATGGAGTGTACCCAATTGATCTTATGGAGAAACAAAAAGAAGTCTTGTATCTAAAGTAGGTGTTATGATAGAAAAAAAGGGGGTATTTGATATTTTATGTTACCCTAGGTTGTATAATAAAAGTGTATGAAAGAACATATAGAAAATAAAGTGAGTGAGTGGAGAGCAAAAACAGGAGTTACTCAAGAAGAGTTGGCTGCTGCGGTTTCGGTGAGTCGTCAGACTATTATCGCGCTTGAGAAGGGGAACTACACACCGTCAATACTTTTGGCGTTAAAAATAGCCGACTTTTTTAAAATGCCTGTAGAAAAAATATTTAATATATCATATGAAAAATAATATAAAAGAAAGTGTTGTTACATTCTGCCTTGTTTTGTTTGCGGTGCTTTTGCTCAACCCATTTCATTTTTGGATGCCGGACGCTGTTTTGATGGGCGTACTTCTTTGCGCACTCGTTATTTTTGGAATATTTGCAATTTTTATTTTGCGAGAGCAAGTGCTTGATGAGCGAGATAATCTACATCGAAGATTGGCTGGACGAAATGCGTTTCTTGCCGGTGCAGGTATTTTAATGTTAGGTATTGTTGTACAAGGGTATTCTCATAATGTTGATCCGTGGCTCGTGGCCGCGCTTGTGGGTATGGTGGTTGTAAAAGTAGTGAGTCGTGTGTGGAGCGACAAGAATCTTTAGAAAGTACTAAGTTATCCACTGTCAGAATGTAAAGTTTACTTTACATTTTTGTTCTGTATCCATATACTATAGGTATATAAGTAAATAATATTTTATGAATAAAACTATAGGCATTGTTATTGTGGTACTTGTTTTGATTGGAGGGGGTATATATGCGTCTACAAGCTCTAAGAGTGATACGATGATGAAAAAAGAGATGAGCGGTGATCAGATGATGAACGATAAAATGGAAGATGGATCTATGATGATGAAAGACGAGATGATGAAAAAAGAAGTTATGAAAGATGATGCGATGATGGCTAAAGAAGATATGGTCATGAAAAATGATGGTATGAAAAGCGCTGGAGATACTATGGTTAATACAGATACTATGATGAAGGCGGGATCGTATGAGGCATATAGTCCAGAAAAAATAGCTAAAGCTTCGTCAGGGAAAGTCGTACTATTTTTTAGAGCAAGCTGGTGTCCTACATGTAATACTTTACAAACAGATATAAAAGCAAATCTTGGAAAAATACCGAGTGACCTTACGCTTCTTGATGTAAATTACGACAATTCAACTGAACTTAAGAAAAAATATGGTGTGACGTATCAGCACACATTTGTGCAAGTGGACGCACAAGGAAACCTTATAAAAAAATGGAGTGGTGGATCGACTCTTGCGCAGGTTGTAGCAGAGGTTAAATAATACACCTATGTTACTTCTTCTTATTTCATTTATTGGAGGGGTGCTCACGGTGCTTGCCCCCTGCATACTACCACTCCTTCCTGTTATTATTGGAGGTTCACTGAGTGATGCGGGTATTCAAAGGAAAAAAGCTTTTGTGATTGTGGGTTCGCTTGCTGTTTCTGTTATTGCTTTCACCCTGCTTCTCAAAGCAAGTACTTTGTTTATCGATATACCGCCCTATGTATGGCAGTTTATTTCTGGAGGTATCGTGTTAGGTCTCGGTATTATTACACTTTTTCCATCACTATGGGAAAGTGGTGCGATGAATACATTAAACGTAAAATCACAGAAATTTCTAGGTACAGGTCTTAAGAAAAATAGCTTCTGGGGAGATGTCATTATTGGTGCAGCTCTCGGTCCTGTGTTCTCAAGTTGTAGCCCGACCTACTTTATTGTTCTTGCTACAGTCCTTCCTGCGTCACCAATCTTGGGTTTTGTGTATTTGGTGTCATATGCCCTTGGACTTTCTCTGATGCTACTTTTAATTGCATTGGTGGGACAGAGAATAGTTGGGTCTTTGAATATTGCAGCAAATCCAAAAGGTGTCTTTAAGCAAGTTCTTGGAATACTTTTTATCATCGTCGGTGTCGGTATATTGTTTGGGGTAGATAAAAAAATACAGTCTGCAGTAGTGGGTGCTGGTTTCTTTGATATTACCAAGGTCGAACAAACACTTCTTCGACTTAACAAATAAACGATCCTATAAACATGAAAACAGAATACATAATCGCCACTTTATTGTTTGCTGTAGGACTGACTATTGGAGTTATCTATGTTTTTTCACCTGAAATGATGACAAGTAGTTCAACATCTTTGTTTGATGGTGTAGAGAAAAAAGAATTGAGTATGGAAGAGAAAAAAACTGTACTTTCGCTCGCGCCAGAGATCAGTACACCCGATGGTTATGTAAATACAGAAAACAAAGCTATCACACTGGCTCAATTAAAAGGAGATAAGGTGGTACTTCTCGATATTTGGACATATAGCTGTATCAATTGCCAGAGAACAATTCCGTATCTAAATACATGGTATGAGAAATATAAAGACCAGGGCCTTGAGATTATTGGTCTGCATACTCCTGAGTTTGCCTTTGAAAAAAAACAGAAAAATGTAGAGGATGCGGTACGTGGATTTGATATTAAATATCCGGTTGTTCTCGATAATGACTTTTCGACATGGAATGCGTATGGGAATCAGTACTGGCCACGAAAGTATCTTATAGACATAGATGGTTATGTTTCCTATGACCATATTGGGGAAGGTGGGTACGCGGAGACAGAGCAAGCTATCGTCAGAGCGCTCAATGAAAGAAACAAGCGTTTGGGTATAGAAAAAACAGTCACCGTAGATGGCACTTTCCCTACTGTAGCAAAAGTAGAATCAGGAAAGGTGAAGAGTTCGGAGGTGTATTTTGGTTCTTGGCGAAATGAACTTTTGGCTAATGGTAATGTTAGAGTACCTGGAAGTCAGACACTTACAATCCCAAAAAACATACAGGCGAATAAACTCTATTTAGGGGGCGTGTGGAATATCACTACTGAATATGCGGAGACTAAAGATAGGGGGAATCTGATGTTTAAATACAATGCAAAAAATGTCTACATGGTGGCTAGTGGGGATATGCCTGTAGAAGTAGAGGTGTTGGTGGATGGTGTGGTAACTAAAAAAATAACAGTTCAAGGAGAACAGCTCTATGTTCTTGTAGAAGGGGCTTCGTACGATGAGCATGTGCTTGAATTACGTGTTAAAAACGGAAGTCTCAAGGCGTTTACGTTTACGTTCGGGTAATGAAAAATTGGTGTACATTTTTTATTCTGTAGTGTATAGTAGGTAGATATGGCAAAAAGATTAGCAACAAATACAAAGAATAAGACAACACGTTCAAAGAAGACTAAAAAACGTCTTGCCATCAAGGCAGCACGAATTTCAAGTCGTTCATAATAATGTGTGTATATTATAAATAATTAACGAACGTAATAAATATATGGCAGAAATAAAAGCATTGTGCATGAAATGTCGAGATGATAAAAATAAGCCGACAATGCAGGTAATGAACGACATTAAGGTTTCAGAAAAGAATAATCGCTTTTCAGCTAAAGGTACATGTGATAAATGCAAAGGAAACATGTTCAAATTTATGTCAAAAGATGACGCAATGAAAGTAGGTAAATAAGCGTCACTAATACGATAACAAAAAACTCACACCTAGGTGTGAGTTTTTTGTTAGTGTATTTTTACGATAAAGTATCCGTTTGTATTATTCGTTGCAAGTGAGTGTTTTTCCCGAAACAGTTTCAATCGGTGTGCCTCCGTTGATTGCGCAGGTTGCAGAAGTAAAAGTGCAGTAATAATAAACTGATGAAGTGTCGGCTCTTCTCATCGACACACGTATAACAGTGCCCCCGTTCCAATTTTCCCAATCATATGTCCACCCACTACATGGTGGTGTAGGTCAGCTTGAGAGTAGTCCTGGAACAAAACGAGTGCCTGAGCCTTGCCCTACATCTGGAGCGTAGTTCTCGTATTGGTCATAGTCAAGAATAGCCGCTTTGCTGATTTCTCGCATATCAGAGAATGCTCTGGCGTATCTGCTTTTTGAACGAGCGCTGTTGAGTGATCCGAGTACTATTGAAGAGAGCACTCCAATAATAGCAATCACAACCAGAAGTTCAATCAACGTAAAACCATATTTTTTCATATACCAAATTATATACTAAAAATTCAGCTTTAAAAATGAAGTTGTACCCTAAAGAAAACTATTTTTTTTCTTGCTATACTGTAGCTATGGAAAATAAAACTAAACACTACAAATACGGTATTCTACTCTTCTTTTTGCTTTTTGGACTTATGCTTCTTGGGCTTTATGTATTCATGGACAAAGATACAACAGTTCTGCCAAAACCTGTTGATAATGCGGTGGTAGAAGAAAATACAAACGTGTTTACAGAAATAGATGAAAGTGTATATGAGACACAAATAAAAAATAGCTTGATTTCCGTACCTGATTCAAAAGTGAAAGTGTCTCTTGTTGATGGTAGAGCAAGTTATGGAACAGAAAGCGATGGAGGGGATATTTCGTTCGGTAAGCTCATAGGTGGCTTTGGTGCTGACACACAGTATGTCTTTGCAGATATGGTGGTCCAAAGTGGAGGAACAGGAGTCTTTCATTATGTTGCACTCTTTGGGGTACAGAAGGGGAAAGTGACACATCTTTCGTCGCGTTTTATAGGAGATAGAATAGAGGTACTCGGTGCTTCGGGGTTTGTAGGGACCAAAGAAAACTACACAGTAACTATTGATTTTCTTGACCGAAATATAGATGAGGCTATGATAGATGAGCCTACGGTCCCTAAAGAGCTGGTTTTCGAAGTGCGCAACAATGTGTTTTTAGAAAATTAGTATAAAAAATATTATGAAATTTTTACGGACAATTCGTCTCTCTCGGCCACGGTTTTGGATCTATGAACTCGGCACCTATGCACTTGGGGTATGCGCTGGACTCAGTGTAGGTGGAAATATTTCCTTTTTTTACATTGCTTTCTACGCGTTCTTTTTTCTTTTTCCTGCCAATCTTTTGATTTACGGTATTAATGATGTGTTTGATTATGAAACAGATAGATTGAACCCAAAAAAAACAGGATATGAAGATTTACTCGAACCAAGCCTTCATGGTGTTGTGTATAGAAACATTTTTTTATCAAGCATTACCTTTATTGTTGTCGGTTTTTTTATACCAATCTATGCATTTATCGCTCTCCTCTTTTTTTACTTTTTTGCCTTTTTTTATTCAGCTCCACCGATACGCGCAAAAGCACGACCATTTTTTGATAGTTTCTTTTCGGCAGGACACTATGTAGTTACTGGTGTATTTGGCTATTATCTCACCGGAGCAAGCGGAAGTGTTGTGCTTGGTGTATTTGCTGGTATGTGTTGGGCTATCGCCATGCATGCCTATTCTGCAGTACCAGATATAGATGCAGACAAAGAGTCTGGAATACGCACTATTGCTATTAGTCTAGGGAAGAAATTGACTATAGTGCTCTGCGGATTTCTCTATGCATTAGCAAGTCTTGTGGTGTATACGTACTTTTCTTATATCGTTTTCATTCTTGCGTTACCCTATGTTCTCCTCATGTTCTTGTCGTACAATGCAGATGAACAAAAGCTTTTTCGGCTGTATACGTATTTTCCAAAGATAAACTCACTTGTGGGTATGACTCTCTTTTTCCTCGTATTGTTTCGTGCTCTCTAGATTTCCTTTAGTGGTTCTGGATCTGTGATACCTAAGATGCGTTTATAGACAGTCTCTGCTGATATGACACAGATAGGCATACCGATGCCCGGGTTTGTGTTTGCACCTACAAAGTAAAGACCTTTTACTTTTTTAGATACATTGTTGGGTCTCCAGAGAGCTGACTGTGTGAGAGTGTGTGCGAGACCAAGAGCGCTTCCTTTGTAACTGTGATAGTCTCTCTCAAAGTCTTTTACGCAGTATATTTTTTTGTATTCAATAGACTCGCGAAGCCCGGTCATGCCCATGTTTTTTTCTAAAATAGAGATTACATTATCCGCCCATTTTTCTAGAGTTTCTGTGTCGTAGGTGAGCCCTGAAGCAATCGGTACAAGGACAAAAAGATTTTCTTTGCCTTCTGGAGCGACTGTTTTATCTGTTTTGCTTGGTGCACAGACATATATAGAAGGGTCTTCGGGGAACATATCTGTATCAAAAATCTGCTTAAAATTGAGGTCCCAGTCTTCTGAAAAAAGAAGATTGTGGTGAGAAAGGGAATCAAATTGTTTTCCTGTTCCAAGATACATTATAAGTGCACTTGGAGCCATTTTCTTTTTTGCCCAGTACGACTCTTTTCGGTCAGACAATTCTTCTCCGAGAAGTGTCTGCTCGGTATAGTGCATGTCTGCATTTGATACTACAATATCAGCAAAGACATCTTCTCCAGACTCAAGTGTTACACCGAGAACTTTCTTGTCTTTTACTATAATTTTTTTAATCGGAGAGTTGAGGTGTATAGTTGTACCATTTTTTTCTGCAATAGAAGCTATTGCGCGTGGCAGTTCGTAGATACCTTTGTTGGGATACCAGACACCAAGGTCAAAGTCGACATGGTTCATAAGGCGATAGATTCCCGGGGCATCTTTTGGAGCTGTGCCCAAAAGCACCATTTGAAATTGCATTACCTTTTGGAGAAGTTCTGACTTAAATGTCCGACCAATGATCTTTTTCATTGTGTTGAAAATCTCAAGCTTGCGACCTTCTTGCATCACGCGTTTATTGAAGAAATCAAAAATAGAATCATAGTTTTTGTACATGAACTCTTTTTTTGCGATCTGGTATTGGCGAGCCGACTCGTCTAAGTAGTCGAAAAGTTTTTGTGCAGATCCAGGCTCGATAGACTCAAAAAGCTCGCCGTTTTTCTTTCGGTCAGAGAAAAAGTCGTAGTGACAGTTTTCACTTTTAAGAAACACTCGGTATGAAGGGGAGAGACGAGTGAGAGTAAAGTAGTCTTGTATATTTTCACCAAGTACTGAAAAAAAGTCTTCAAATACATCGGGCATCATGTACCACGAAGGGCCCATGTCAAAGGTGTAGCCTTGTTCAGAAAAAATACGAGCACGACCTCCCACTTGTTCATTTTTTTCATATATATGAACTTCAAAACCTTTTTTTGAAAGAAGTGCAGCAAGAGAAATGCCGCCAAACCCTGCACCGATAATGATAACTTTTTGTTTTTTAATGTGAGACATATGTTTTTGATATAAGCCAAATTTTTTCAAGTGTGGTTGAACGAACTCTTTTTTTAAATATGTCGTAGTTTTCTTCTTCTATTTTATCCAATATTTTCTCATAGAGATGAGATGCGAGTCGGACTGCAAATCGACTCTTGTGCGACAGCATGCATATACCAAGGTCTGCTTCTCTAAAAAGCTTTCGAGCGCGAGATATTTCAAACTGCATCAGATGTCTAAATTCTTGTGACGCCACTTTGTTTTGTATCATATCTTCAGTAACAAGATATGAAGCCATATCATCTTCTGGAATATAAATACGACCTCTTTCTTCATAGTCTTCTTTGATATCGCGTAAGAAGTTGGTAAGTTGCATGGCTTCTCCGAGTTTTGCAGCGTACACAAAGGCTTTTGGGTCAGAATAGCCCATAATATACGTAAGCATAAGGCCAATAACTTCTGCGGAGCCACGCATATAGGACTTGAGTTCTCCGTAGTCTTTGTATCGAGCCTTGGTCAAGTCTTGTATCATCGCATCGATAAACTCGATACTGAGCTCGAAGGGTATGTTGTATGTTTTAAATATAGTCGCAGTGGCAGAAAGAATGTCTCGTGAGCTTTTCCCTGTGACGTATGCTTCTTCCCATAAAACTTTCCAATTCTGGAGTTCTGTTTCAGGGTCTTGGTCCGGAAGTGGGTTATCAACAAATTCATCGGCAATTCTTACAAATGCGTACAGTATAAAGACAGCTTCTTTAATTTCTTTTGGAAAAAAAAGTGTCGCCAAATAGTAGCTTGTACCGTGTTTTTTTTCTATCGTACGTGCTTTTGTAAGGGTGCTTTGTGATATCATGCTGTTCTGTGTGCTAAAAGAGAAATAATAGAGTTGAAGAGTTTCTCATCTGTTTGATCAAGGTGTGCATCTTTAATCAATCTTTGGCTTTCATTAATGTATTCTTGAGTCAGCGCTTGAGCATATGCGACTGCGCCCGAGTCTACAAAGACACTTTTTGCTTCAGCGTAGTCTGTGTCTTTAAGGTCAGTGCCGCAGAATTTCTCAAGCTTTTCTTTAAATACAGGGTCTGCTTTTTTACGAATATACTCTGTGAGTACGGTGTGCTGGTTTTCCCGAAGATCACTCAGTAATTCTTTTTTTGTTTCTTCTGGTTTCCCAATAATATCGAGGAGGTCGTCTTGTATCTGGAAAAGCATTCCTACTTGTTCCCCAAAAGAGATAACAAAATCAATTATATCATCTCTTCCGGATATAAGTGCTCCGATATGAAGCGGGCGAGCAAAAGAGTAGTACGCTGTTTTTAATTTATTTTTTTCTACAATAGCTCGGGTATCAGTTTCTTTTTTTGTGGTGAGGTCTATGTCGAGCATTTGGCCGATACATACTTCGTCAACAAGTGTCGTAAATACACTGCGCACCTCATCTCTCATTTTTGGACTTGCCCAGGTGGTCCGCGCCAAAAGCTCGTATACTTGGTTGAATAAAATATCACCTGCGAGTATTGCTTGGCTTTTTCCTGCACGAGATAAGTCTCCGTGTTCTTTGTGTTCTGTTAGTAGTTCTGTAGTAAATGCTTGGATAGTTAAAGTGCCATGTCTGGTCGAAGCATTGTCCATAACATCGTCATGAATAAGGCAAAATACATGAAAGAGCTCAAGAGCGAGGAGGAGGTCTTGTATGTCTTCGAGTTTCGCATCTGGTTTTTGGGATGCGTAAAGAGACCATACTATATACGGTCGGAGACGTTTACCGCCAGCACTTACTTTTTGTATATGTGAGAGTGTAGAGAGAACAGTGCTGTTTGAGGTTATTTTTGTGTACGTATCGTGTTGAGACGCAAGATGGCGGGCAAGAAGCGGATCAAATGTTTGTTTAAAGGAAACAATATCCATGAAATAAGTCTGTATACTTTAGCGTATTTTCCCTTTCTTGTATATATGATGTTTTGCACTTTCTGTATCTAGTATATACTGTATCTATGGTAGATTCTTTACTTAAATCCGATATTTTCTTTGTTATTACCAGTATCGCAGTGGTTATTGTCGGTACTCTTTTTGCCGTAGCCCTTATTTATCTCATTCGTATACTTTCTGACGTTAAAAAGCTCTCTCGTGTAGTGAGGAAAGAAGGTGAAAACATAATTGAAGATGTGGAGGGCTTGCGTGAAAACATAAAAAAGAACACAATTAAGCTATCGGATATCCTGTCATTTGGATTTTTCCGGAAAAAATCAGAACGTAAGAAGAAAATTACTAACGATAACTAATAATATATGGCAGCTAAAAAAGAAAATAACAATGTAGTAGCGACAGCAGTAGGTTTGGGAGCACTCGCAGCGTTGTCTGCAGGAGCATACTTTCTTTACGGAACAAAAGAAGGTGCAAAGAAGCGAGTAAAGATTAAAGGTTGGATGCTCAAAGCAAAAGGAGAGGTTCTTGAGAAGATGGAAGCTTTGAAAGATGTGAATGAAGAAGCATACAACAAAGTGGTTTCAACAGTAATGAATAAGTATGAAGGATTGAAAAATATTGACCAGAGCGAAGTTGCGTCTCTCGTGACTGACCTTAAGAAACACTGGAAGAATATTAAGAAGCATGTAGACGAAGCTACAAAAGTAAAAAAGGTAGTAAAGAAAATAACGAAGTAATTTTTTAAAAAAACCACTCACTGAGTGGTTTTTTAAACCAACTTTTCTATTTTCTTTAGAGAAAGGCTCCAGTGAATGGCGAGAATAGAAATACTTCCGATAAGTAAGAATAAGTATTGATACGGTAAAAATTGAAACAACAATGTGGCAAGAAGAGGAGCAAGGATAAATGCGAGTGGTCGTGTGATACGGTAAATAGCAATCTCGTCTGTTTGGCTTGTGTTGACTTGTTTAAAGAAAAAGCTGTCGGAAGTGATCTCTACAAAAGAAGCTCCGGTGCGTGTAATAAAAAGAAGTATTGTCCACAGGATAAAACTTTTGACGGTAATAAAACTAATAAGCAAAGTAGAAAGTCCCATGATAATAAAGCCGACGGTGAGTATTTCTCGTTCGCCATATTTTCTATCAGCCAATCTTCCTATAGGAAGCTCAAAGAGCGCAAAGGGTAAGAGCATTATGGTGAACATGACCCCGATTTGTGACCATGAAAAGCCGATATATTTTGAAAGATAGACCGGTGTGTAGATAATCATAAACGCATAAAAGAGTTGAAGTGCGAGGTGTGTGATAAACACGTTTGAGAGGTTTGGTGTTGTAAGGTAGGTAGAAATAGTCTCACGGATTTTGATGTGAGTGATTGGTGCATCAGTGTAGTTTTTAAAGTATGTACGTATAAGTAAGAAAAGTGGTATAAGGAACAAAACAGATACACCGTAGACACGGTGGTATTGGCTGTTAATGAGGATAAGACCAACAATACTGGGTGCAATAAAGAGAGTGATGTTTGCAAGGGTGAGGTATATGCCGCGTATGCCCCCTGTTTTTGTTTCGTCGATAGATTCACTTTCCAGAAACACATCAAGACTAAAGAGTATCATTGGTGTGATGATAAGGTGAATAAGAAAATAGAAGCCGACGAGAAAGGGTGTCTCTGTGAGAGCGAGTCCTGTTGCGGCGAGGAGTTCGGTTATAATGGCGTAGGTTATGATCTTGTAGTTTCCAATCTTGTTGAGGAGTTTTGAAATGTGAAGTAGAAAAACAAGGTTGATGAAAGAGCCAATGATGTAAAGTGTGCTTACCTGTGTGTCAGTAAAAAACTGAGAAAGAAAAGAGGAGTTTACGTAGATGATGAGGTAGTAGTGGAAGGAGAGAAAAATATTTGATGCGTAGATGGCTGTGAGGAGTTTGTGTTGTTTAACACGGTCTGAAATTTTTGAAAGAATAAAATCCATATTGATATAGTATAGCGGAAAGTGGGCTATGCTCAAAATAAAATCTCTTACTCAGCATAAGTTTCCTGCGGCAATCTTCTAACCTATTGTTTGTACTCTCGGAGCTCACTCATACACCTTTCCAGAGCTTCCCAAAAGTCTCCAGCGAGCACTTTTGGACGTCCTCGGGCCTGAGTTGTCAAGAGCCCTTCGCTCTGCTTCGGGTCGTTGACAACACCGGCTCAGACCCTGCGGATGCTCCGGAAAGGTGCATGAGCAGTTCCTGAGTTGAGTGGTAAAATAGACCTAAAACAAAGGGTAAAAAATACGTAATACTTGACAAAAATGTAACATATTGTATATAATATATGTAGGAAGGAATAACACCTATGAAGAAAATTTTTCTGGAACTAGCCGCTGACGAAAACGGTCAGGACCTAGTCGAATACGCACTGATGTGCGGATTCGTGGCCTTTGCTGCCGGGGCAATCATGCCTGGCGTTGTCCCGTCTTTGGGGCATATCTACAAGAAGGTGCTGGGGGAATCCTCTGTACCCCCGCATGTTTTCGTTGGGGATGAGGGGATCATTCGCATCGTGTGCGCCGGGCTTGCGGCGATGTTCATTGGCGCCATCGTTTTTCGGCGCCGGAAGATCGAGGAGTAGTAATACTCCTCAAAACCAAAACGCCCCGCTGGGTCAACCAGCGGGGCATTTTCTATACATAAATAAATACGAATCACTAGAAGCTCGGTGTAATTTTCCTATGCTATGAATGCAGACAAAGAGTAGTCGTAGTTTGACAAAGAGTATCTGTGTTTGTAAGGTGGAAGTTGGGAGGTGGTCATATGATCATCAAGTTTGTATATCGTCTGGTCAAAGATCAGAGAGGGGAAGATTTGATTGAATTCGCCTTCATGGGGGTATTTGTGGGTGTCGTAGCGGCGACGATTCTTCCTGGAGCATCTATATTTTTTATGGGGGCGTACCGATGGGTGCTCCAGCACGTTCACGATACCTGGTTCCAATCAACATGCGTCCTGTTAGCGTTAGCCATCACAATGGCTATTCTCGGTAGAAGAGACGCGAAGGAGGATAGGTATTAGTGTATTAAAAACACCCAAGTTAGTCTCTGGACTAGCTTGGGTGTTTTCTACAATCTATTTTCAATTTTTTAAACCGCCAATATTACAGGAATCACAATCGGTTTCTTTGCTGTCTTTTGGTAGAGGTATCGTCCTACATTGTCTGCTACGTTTGCTTTGACGTAGTCAAAGTTGATAGGGTTCATTCCTCGTGTTGTGTCTTCAACTGTTTTTTTAATGATCTGTCGTGTTTGGTTTAGGAGGTCTTGAGACTCTCGCAAATATACAAATCCTCGAGAAATAATGTCAGGAGACTTTTTAAGCTTTCCTGTTTTTGCATTTACACTCGCCACAATCATAAAGATACCGTCTTGGGCCAAAGTCTTTCGGTCTCGCATCACGAGTTCCTGGACGTCTCCAATAGAGAAGCCATCTACCATCACGACATTATCAGGTGCTGACTCCTTGAGTCGGACGAATTTGGTACCACTGTCTTGAATTTCAAGAATCGCTCCGTTGTCAGGAACAATAATATTTTCTGGAGGCATTCCGATTATAGACTTTGCCATATCTTCATGCACACGAAGCATATAGTGACTTCCGTGCATAGGCATGAAGAACTTTGCTTTTACGTGCTTATGGATCCATTCAAGCTCACCTCTGTTTCCGTGTCCTGTAGAGTGGATATAGACGTCTGAAGACCGGTAGTGGATGATCTTTGCGCCCTGTCGAGCCAAGTTGTCTTTGAGTTTCTGCACTGCTTTTTCGTTTCCTGGAATGATAGAAGATGAAAGAAGAACAGTGTCTCGGGGAGTGACTTTGAAGTACTTGTGAGTCTTGTTTGACATACGCATAAGCGCTGCAAATTCATCTCCCTGAGCTCCAGTAGCCAATACCACGATACGGTCGGGTGGATAGTTTTCCATGTCGTCTGAAGTGATGATAGTATCTTTTTTGATCTTGAGCATACCCATATTGAGTACAATCTCAATATTGTTTTTCATGCTTCGTCCTTCTACCACCACTTTCTTTCCGTATTTTTCTGAGATTTCAATAATCTTCATTACACGTTCAAGCTGGGATGCGAAGGTTCCGATGATGAGACGGCTTTTTGTATTTTTAATAATCTCATCAAGGTTTTGATGCACTAGACGCTCAGGTGTCGAAAAGCCTTGGTTGTCGACGTTGGTCGAGTCCATCATCAAGAAGAGCACTTTTTCATTATCAAATCGTGAAAATTCTTTCACCTCAGCTTCTGTTGGTACGCCGTCGACATGGTCGAGCTTGATATCTCCAGGAGTAACGAGCGCTCCGTATGGAGTGTCGATAATCACACCCATTGAGTCGGGGATAGTGTGGGTTACTGCAAAGAAACGCACCTTGAGCTTGCCAAGGAGAATAGTATCTTCTTTTTCTACTACTCGAATATCAAGACTTGGAAGATGTGGAAATTCTTCCTGTCGCTTTTTAACCATGATAGAAGTGAGGGCACGGGTGTAGAGTGGAGGGTTTCCAATACGGTCCATGATATATGGAATACCGCCGATGTGGTCGAGGTGTCCGTGTGTGATGATTACTCCTCTGATCTTGTCTTTACGGTCTTCAAGGTATTTTGTGTTTGGCAAAATATAGTCCACTCCCGGTGTATCATCGTCTTTAAACTGAAAGCCCATGTCGATGACGATAATGTCATCTTTGTACTCAATGAGAGTCATGTTCTTTCCGATCTCTTCCACACCTCCAAGCGGGATAATACGAATACTATCTCCAGCAGGAGGGATCACGTCGTCTTGTTTTTTTACGGTCCGTGCAGGTGCGTGTGGACGTCCAAAGCTTCGTTGTGGGCGTCTTTGTGGTCTTCGTGAATCTTCATGAGATCCTCCTGTGTTTTCCTGGTTCTGTGTTTCTTCTGTGTTCATAATAATTTAGTTATAACGTTTTTAATAATTATTCTTTAATGAATATTTTCCATACATTGTTTGTGTTTATATACCATTCGTGAATATTGAGGAATCGTTCTCCAGAAATAGTCAGTTGTGCGAGGGATATATTTTTTACTCGCGTTGGTGTTATATAAATAAAATAAGGGGAGTAGAGAAATACTGCGGGAGTGTCTGTACGGATTTCTGTTTCAAAGTCTTGGATATATTTTTTCTTGAGAGTTTCTTCTGTTGTCTTTCTATAATCTTCGAGTAGCTTGTCTGTTTTTGGGTTTGCGTAGAGAGCAATATTGAGTCCGGGGTCATTTCTTTGCGAAGAATGCCAAAATGGATAGAGGTCGAGGTCTCGTCCGAGCACTTCTCCGAAAAGAAGAGCGTCGTATTTTCGTGGACGAATTATATTTTGATTCAAATCTCCAATCTCAAATATTTTTACATCTACACGTGCCCCGAGCTGTTGCCATCTTTTTTGGATATTTTGCGCAAGAGCTTTGAGTTCGGGAGCATCTGATGTGGATACAGAGAAAGAGAGGATCTCGGTGTCTTTGGTGTCTTTTTTTTCATACACACCACTTTCGTTGAATGTCCAACCTGCTTTTTCTAAAAGAGCTCGAGCTTTTTTGATCTGTTCTTCATCTGATATGTTTTGAGACTCTGCTTTGTTTGTGTGGAGTGGTCCATCGATAGCTTGGCCGTATCCGTACAAGACTTCTTGAATCATTTGTTCTTTATTGAGCACCATATCGAGAGCCAGGCGTACTTCTTTGTTTATTAAAACAGGTGATTCTGATTGGTTGAAAAATACTCCAAACACACGAGGGAGTGGGGGAGTAAATATTTGCGAAGAAGTGTTTCTCAAAAGACTCATGTTTGCCGGAGATACACTGTTTACACTTTCAATATCTTTGTTCTGATACGCCTCGAGCATATTTCTTTCGTTTGAGTAAAATTTAAATGTAAGCGTGTCGATAAACGCTCGGCCAAGGGCATATTTTTTAAATGAAGTCAGTGTATATGTGACCGGTAGTCCCGATGTATTTGTCTCTATGTTCTTTACTTGGTACGGTCCGCTTCCTATCGGTTTTGTATTAAATGTACTAAAAGGAAAGCTTTCGTTGTCGACATTTTTCCAGATGTGTTTTGGTAAAATACCAATCGTTGTATTTTGAATAAAAGGAGAGTATGCCTGCTTTAGTGTAAATCTGATTGTGAGGTTATCTATTTTCTCTACGCGCACTCCGTCCCAGTTGCTTCGGCGTGGACTTTTGAGTAATGAGTCTTGTGCTTTTTGTAGTGTAAATTCTACATCGTCTGCTGTCACTTTTGTTCCATCATGAAATACAGCATTGTCTTTAATAACAAATGTGTAGGTCAGTCCGTCACCTGAAATAGTATAGCTCTCGGCAAGGTCAGTACGGAGTACTCCATCGGGAGTAGCCTTGAGGAGTCCTGAATACACAAGGGCGGTGAGGTCGCGGTCTGCATCTGAGATAGCGAGGATTGGGTTTATAAAACGAGGAGAACCAACAATACCTTCAGTAAGACTACCTCCAAAGTCAGGCACCTCGACAAGAAATGATCTGTTGATTTGGTACAGAAGTGAAATCCCAGAAATAGCAAAAATGGAAACAATAATACCAAATATCACTTTCTCTGTGATTGAGAAAGATTTAATAAGGTCACGTATTTTGTCTGATTGAGGAATCTTCCATTGCATACGCAACAGACTCTTCGGCTGGTTTGGTTCCACTGGAGTGTAGTGTTAGTGAAGTTAAAAAAGAATATGCTGAAGCTGTCTATGGGTAGAGTGATCCTCAAATCCTATTTGAGAACAAGTAGAGTGAAAGATGTGGCAACAAAAAGAATAGCAAGAATAATCGTTGCAATAAACACAACTCTTTCGCCTCCTCGTTTACTATGATGTCCAGATGAGAAGCTGTCGCCTCCAAAAGCGCCTCCGAGGCCTGCTTCTGATCTTTGGAGTAGTACACCTCCGATGAGGAGCACTGACAGTGCGATCTGAACGTACGGGATCAAGTTAACAATACTCATGTTGGGGTAAGTATAGCAGATGGTAAAATATTAACCACTTGACAATATATATACAACGTGCTATTATATTTCCAGAATTTGAACCCCTGACAGTCCCTTAGGGACACCGCATTGAGGGGGAATTGGTAGTAGAAATCTCCAGGCTAAATACAGACAGGTCAAAAGATCAAGGCGCGAAGCCTCAATCTGCCAGAGGTGGATTGAAAAATGGAGAGATTGTGTTTTTAAAAGACAGTAATAATTTCGGCGTTGACCTGACCCTCATTCCTGAGAGTCAGTGGAAGGAAGCTTTTGAAAAGTTCCTTCCGATTGGAAAGGTGTTGGGGATGGATGTTTTTATCTATCCTAACCCCGACAACGCTGATGAAGAAGGAGAGTTGCTCCTCGGTCCAACTGGGGCGTGCTCCGGGCAATTGTTGCTCAAAAGCTTTCCTTCGTTAGAAATCGTTCTCGGATGGTACGAAAGTGTCATTCGATCGAAAGCTTCTGGCCTGCTTAGTCAGGCCGAATGGGTAAGTAATGTTGCCAAGTGGGGGTCGGTAACACCTCCACTTAAGTTGGAAATGCCTCAGTGGCAACCCAGCGAAGAATAGTATGTGGCCGGACGTGCAGTCCGGCCCTTTTTTTGTATTCTATTTTAAATATTGTTGACGGGTTAACGATGTATACTATACTAGTGCTGTTATTCACTAAGTGCTACCTATGAAAAAACTACAGAAAAAAGCAGAGATGAAGACCAACCTGCCTGCGCAGGCAGGAAAGAAGACCGCGATCCAACCTTTGGGGAATCGCGTGCTGATACGTCCGTTTACAAAAGAAGAAGTAACAAAGAAAAATAGCTTTGGGATTATTTTGCCAGACTCGGATACAAAGCAGAAGATGGAACAGGGAACAGTGCTTGCTACCGGTCCAGGGCTTCATGTAGATGGGAAGCTTGTGGCGGTGGCTGTGAAGAAGGGGGACGTGGTAGCTTTTTCGAAATACGGGTTTGATGATATTGAGGTGGATGGGGAAATACTTTATTTAATAAAAGAAGAAAACGTACTAGCAATACTAAAATAATTTCAAATTTAAAACTCGTTTCCCTGTGGTCTCTGCCACAGGGTCTCTGTAGGAAAGTCTGAAAACCCTCGGTTTTCAGGTATACTAGTCTCATGACACACAAAGGATATCACTGTGCGTTTGATACTCACTACCACATTGTGTTTCCT
>JAPLZY010000022.1 GCA_026394775.1 Candidatus Zambryskiibacteriota bacterium | reverse complement strand
TCGAGAATTCAAACAGATGGATACGAGAATTTGTACCAAAAAAGACCGACTTGAAATCGATCTCTCCAGAGTTTTTAATTGATATTGAAATGTATTTTAATCACAAACCGAGGGAGTCTTTGGGTGGCAGAACCTCATACGAAGTGATGATGGAAAAAGAGTGTGGTATGCTGATTGAATCATTAACCGTTAACTTTCCTGTTCGTATTGAGGGGTAGGGAGAGGAGTACTCTCCTGAATAACAATATACATTATTTAGTATAAAAAGTCAATAGTTTCACTTGGGAGATCTGGGGTATTGCTTTCCGGAGCATCCGCAGGGTCTGAGCCGGTGTTGTCAAGGCACCCCGTTCTTGACAACTCAGGCCCGAGGACGTCCAAAAGTGCTCGCTGGAGACTTTTGGGAAGCTCCGGAAAGTAATATCACAGAGCTCCTCGTCGAAGAACGAAATTATTTCGCCACCAAAATGTTAACTGCCTTCGTAATAAGAGGAAGAATATCATTATAGAAATTGAGGTCTAGTATGTCTCCGAGTTTAAACCATCTCGCATCATCAAGCCCTCCTGAGTTTACGAGTTTTATATCTTCAAATGGCGCTTCGGCCAAGTAGTAGGTTACATTCTTTTTTATCTTCCCTTTTTCTGGATGGTAGGTTGCGTATTCATTGGTTCCGAGTTTGTCATGAATAGTAACCGGCAAAGAAAGCTCTTCGGTGATAGCACCGGCAACTTCTGCTGGCTGATCTTCTCCTCCTGCAATATGCCCCTTTGAAAGAGTCCATCGTCCAAATACATCATGCACAAGAGCAATATAAATATCTTCACCAACTTTTGCATACACCACTGCTCCACCGAGGTATTCAGTAGGAATCGGTCCACCTATCTTTTTTTTATCTTTTGTAGTTTCTTCTTTTCCTGGCTCGCCAATCTCTTTGTAGACTGCACCAAGCACTCCGTTTACAAACTTACTTGAAGTGTCAGAACCAAAAGATTTGGCAAGCTCAATCGCTTCATTGATAGCAACTTTTGGAGGGACCTGTGCACGGTCAGAAAAGAGGAGCTCAAAGAGACCCTGTCGGAGGATATTTCGGTCCATGATAGATATTTTGTCGATCGGCCAGTCAGGTGCTGCTTTTTCAATGATGAGGTCGAGGTCTCTTTTTTTCTCAAGAACACCTTTCATAAGAGCTTCCATGAACGCGAAATCTCCCTGACCGGGAGCAAATTCGTCGACATTGCGTTTAAACACTTCCAAAGCTTCTTCGAAACTTTCGTTTCTAAAGTCCCACTCAAAGAGTGATTGAAGAACTATTGATCTGGAAAGGTGCCTGTTTGCCATATTTAAACGTACTCACGCCTACTTAGTATACTACAAGTCGCTTATTTACTTACTGCGAGCCTGTACTTTCTTAGTCTTTTTTGCAAGCTTCGCTTGGACATCAATCACCTGTCGTCCTCGGTATGTACCGGTAACTGTCGATGCTCGATGTCGCATATGAGCGACTCCTGTTTTTGTGTCCACGGTAATGCCAGGATTCTTGAGCGCATGATGCGATCTTCGACTTCCTGTCTGCCCCCGTGTATGTCTCATTCGTACTACCATAATGAAGACACTATAAACTAAAACCATATATTAATCAATAGACTGGGGAAAACTCTCTGTAATGATGAGGACCATCAGGCGGAGTTCCGCCCAATGGTCCCCATCATTAACACACTTGTTTCAAATATAAACAAAATCCGCCCACCCGGATCTTGAAGCCCGGCTGGGTGGTTTAGCCCGTTAGGGTCGTAACCTTAATAGCACTTTTTTCCTCCTCAAGACTTAGCACCCTTACGAACTTTGGAGTAAACAGCGGATATTTCGTCCCACCCCAAACTTTATCTCCCGCGGGGTAAAGGTTGTAAACTCCATTGTCCTTAGCCATCCTAAATTCTAGAGCAAATTCATCACCTGATTTAGGTAAGGCGTAAACGTCCATAGCATAGAATATGCCTGGTCCTAATAAAATTGTCATGAACATATCTCCCACTTTTATCCTACTTATTTCCCTTAAAAATACAAGTTACTACTCTTATTAACTAACTTTAATTAAGTTTTTAGTTTAAAAAAGTCTTTCGGTGAAGCTGGCTGGGGCCATGTTTTTTGATTGCTTCCTTATGCATTTTAGTCCCATACCCCACATGTTTTTCAAACCCATACTCAGGGTATTTTTTGGCCATTTTGGCCATGTAGTTGTCACGGTGAACTTTCGCGAGTATCGATGCCCATGCAATGACCGGGTGTTTTTCATCCCCTTTTATTATTGTCTGTTGATTATTAAATTCTTTTGATACTTTCAATCCTCCATCAAGAAGTATCTGATCTTTTTCTGTTGCCCCTACTTTTTGTAAGCACACACTAAGTGCTTTTTTAATTGCAAAAGAAAGTCCTTTCGTATCGATAACTATATTTGAAACACCATAGATAGAAAAACAAAACCGAGTGTCAAGGACTGTCCTTGACATGAGAGATTTGAGAACTTGGGAATATTTTTCTCTGTCTTTTTTTGAAAGTTTTTTAGAGTCTCGTCCAAGAGCCGGTAAGCTTTTGTTTTTCTTTAGTTTTTTATACACCCCCGCTTCAACTCTGACCGCACACAAAGTCACTGGCCCTGCAAGAGGCCCTCTTCCTACTTCGTCAATACCAACAACATACTTACTACTCATTTAATCAATCTTAAGTACACAAAAGCTCGGTCCTCCACATCCAATACTAGAACAACACGCCCAGGTGCCAGGTTTACAACTCGACACATTTGCAACAGTACTATCGGGAAACCACGCTAAAAAAGCACCAGGGATACTGTTCGCACCTCCTGTACAAAGAGTGTCTGCAATACCATTGAAATATACATACGCATCGCCGACCGACCGAGCAGGCTGAGGATCAAAAGGTATATTTGCCATCTGGGTCTGAAGAGTCGAGTTAAGCGCAGTGTTACCGAGCACACCATTTGGACCTCCTCCATTATACGTATATCCACTCCAGCACCGAGAACCTGAAGCAACTCCAAGACAACCAAGCCCTGCAGGATACACCCCACCGTTTGCATCTGCAACAAGCAGAAAGGCATTTCGGAGAGTGTTCAGATCGCTTTGTCTTCGTGCATCACGAGACTTTGCACGAGCCGAATTGAGAGAACCAAGAACCACGGACGAAAGCAAGCCGATGATCGCAATTACCACCAAAAGTTCAATGAGTGTAAATCCTTTGTGGAACAAACTTTTTTTACTTTCTTGATTTCGAGAAAATATCATTGCTTAAAGTATACAGAAAGAGTCAACAGGCTTCAAGATTTGCTATACTATTTCCATGTCGAAATTCATCCACCTCCACACCCACTCACACTACTCTCTGCTCACTGCACTTCCAAAGATTGATGATTTGGTAAAGAAAGCCAAAAAGTACGAAATGCCAGCACTTGCATTGACCGACAACTGCAACCTCTACGGGGCGATTGAATTTTTCTCTGAATGTAAGAAAAAGGAAATCAAACCGATCATCGGTATCGATGCATATCTTGCCCCACGGACTCGATTCGACAAAGAAGCAGGTGTCGACAAGTCACGTACTCGCCTTGTTCTTTTAGCCAAGAACGAAGTGGGCTACAAAAACCTTATCCAACTCGTGAGTAAGGCACACCTCGAAGGCTTTTATTACAAAGCTCGTATCGACAAAGAACTTCTCGAACTACACTCCGAAGGACTCGTCTGTATTTCCCCTTCTTTTTCTGGAGACATAGTCCAGGCAGTACGTCTCGCAAACTTTCCTCTGGCGAGCGAAAAAACAGCTTTTTACAAAAAACTTTTTGGTGATGACTTTTATATCGAAATCACTCATCATCAAGAGATCAAGGGACACTCTGAGTCGATGGAAAAGCTTGTGGCTTATGCAAAAGAAAACAATGTACAGCTCGTGGCTGCACATGACGTCTACTACCTCGACCCGGAAGACAAAAAAGCTCGCGAGACTCTCCTTTCAATTCAAAATGGCGGAGATTTTGTAGAACGAAATACCGAGGAAGATTTTTCTTTTATTTCTTCCGAGAAAGCAGAAAAATATTTTAAAGATTTACCTGAAGCACTAGAAAACACTGTAAAAATTGCCGATAAATGCAACCTGGAGATCGAACTCGGCAAATGGGTGTTTCCAAACTACATAGTAGAAAGCGGGCTTTCATATGATGACGAACTTCGACGTATTACCTACGAAGGTATTGAGCGAAGAAAAGTAACAGACACTCCAGAGCTCCGCACTCGCGTCGACTACGAATTGACTGTTATTAAAAACAAAGGATACTCACCGTACTTTTTGGTGGTGGGAGACCTTCTTAAATTTGCTCGTGAAAACGGTATTCTTTCAAACATCAGAGGTTCGGTGTCAGGCTCGATGGTAACCTACCTTGCCGGTATTACAAACATCGACCCAATCGAATTTGAAATCCCCTTCGAACGATTCTTAAACCCGGACCGACCTTCAGCTCCCGATATCGATATGGACTTTGCCGACAACAGACGAGATGAAATGGTGGACTATGCACGACGTAAATACGGTACAGACAAAGTGGCGCAGATCGGAACATTTGGTACCATGGCTGCTCGAGGCTCGATACGAGACGTCACCCGCGCACTTGGCTTTCCGTACTCGACCGGAGACATGATCTCAAAACTCATCCCCATGGGTGCCCAAGGGTTTCCTATGACCATCGACCGCGCTATCGATGAAGTACCTGAACTCAAAGAAATATACACAAACGATCAGACTGTAAAGCAAATAGTCGATATGGCAAAAAAGATTGAAGGGTGTGCACGACACATGGGTATTCACGCAGCAGGTGTGGTGATGTCCCCTTCGGCAATCACCGACTATACCGCTTTGCAATACGACCCAAAAGGCGAAGGAAAGATCATTACCCAATACGACATGTATTCGATTGAAGATGCAGGTCTTTTGAAGTTTGACTTTCTCGGTCTTAAAAACCTTTCGATAATTGCAGACACTCTTGCCCTCATGAAAAAAACTGTGGGTGTAGCACTGATGCAAGATGACATTCCTATGGAAGACAAGAAGACTTTTCGAATGCTTGCACGTGGTGACACCACTGACCTTTTTCAACTCAACGGTGCCGGCATGACACGTTTTTTGGTTGATCTTAAACCAACCACAATCCACGATATCAATGCGATGGTGGCACTCTACCGTCCAGGCCCGATTCAATTTATTCCTGAGTACATCGACCGGAAACACGGCAAGGTGATAATCAGCTATCTTGACCCAGCCCTAGAACCCATCCTCAGTAAGACATATGGGATTTTGGTATACCAAGATGACCTACTGATGATGGCGCACAAGCTCGCTGGATACAGCTGGGGTGATGTGGATAAGTTTCGAAAAGCAGTGGGTAAAAAAATACCTGAAGAAATGCAGAAACAAAAAGAAAACTTTATCCAGGGTTGTGTGACGCATTCAGGCTGGCCAGAAAAAAAAGCTCGTGAACTATGGACATGGATCGAGCCATTTGCATCATACGGTTTCAACAAAGCACACTCTGTGTCATATGGAAAAGTGGCTTTTCAAACCGCATACCTGAAAGCCAACTACCCTGCCGAATACATGGCTTCTGTTTTGACCCACCACGGTGGTGAAGTAGAGAAAGTGGCCGAATCGATTGCTGAATGTAAACGCCTCGGTATCACCATCCTCCCACCCGATGTTAATGAATCTTTTGAAGGTTTTACTGTGATAAAAGAAAAAGGGTACGCTGAAGACGCACAAACCCTGGAAGAAAAAATAGAACTAAGAATAGCGACCAAAGAATTTTCTGCCGATTCGATTCGCTTTGGACTCACCACTATCAAAAACTTTGGAGCTGGTATTGCCGAATCAATCATTAAAGAAAGAAAAGCTCGAGGACATTTTACATCACTTGAAGATTTCCTCAGTCGAATCAACGACAAAAATTTAAATAAAAAATCTCTCGAGGCACTGATCAAGACCGGAGCGTTTGACCTACTCATTTCTACTCACTATTCTCGTCATACCCTTCTAAAAAATCTTGATACCCTTCTTACCTATCACAAAGAGTCACGAATAGAAAGCTCTACAGCTCAAGATTCATTATTTGGAAACAGTGAAGGAAATACCCTATCCAAACTAAATCTTGTTCCTGAAGAAAATTCAAACACAGCCGACCAACTCCTTTGGGAAAAAGAACTTCTTGGACTCTATATTTCAGGTCATCCACTCCAGCAGTTTGCCGAACGACTTGATAAGCGAGATATGCCTATCTGTAAAGTAAAAGAAAAAACAAAAGCAAAAGAGGTTGTCATGATCGGAGGGATAATTGAAGAAATAAAAGAGATCATGACCAAAAAAGGAGACAAGATGCTCTTTGTACGACTTGCAGATATTTCAGATAGTATTGAACTTGTTGTATTTCCAAAAGTATATGTTGAATTCAGAGATGTAATTGCTATTGATAACTGTGTGGTAGTAAAGGGTGTGTATTCGAAAAAGGATGGGAAGGAGAGTGTTTTGGTTGATAAAATAAAGTTGCTGGAGTAAATAAAAATACTACTTTTTAATAGCAATCTATCTAGCCCTGGTGGGCTAGCGAACCTCCTTACAGGAGCAGTACACCTTGTCAGTCTTTTGAATACAAAAGCCTAGGCAAGGTCTTGCGAAGACGTAACACGTCTTCTCACTCGTCGCTCAAGAAAATTATAAACGGAATACCGTCTTAATTTTCTAAGCTCCTGTGCAAGGCTCTTAAAAAGTAGTATTTTTATTTACTCTCGAGAGCAGGTGCCGGAAGAAAGCTGTACACGCTGTTTTAATTAATATTCTCGTCTTCTTGTGTGTATGTAAAAGGCCCGGAGGGTATCCGGGCTTTTTGGTTGAGGTTGTGCGGTCATCCGAAGCTTTTGACTGCATCTTCTTCATTTTTGAAAACTTCAAAGACTGTATACAGTTTTTGAATCTGTAACAGGTCTTTTAGAGCCTGTTCACAATCTTTTCAGTAGCACCGACACAAATGCAAGCATGATCATCTGGCGGCTGGTCGACAGTTTTCGTTCGTAATTTTTCCACAACCTCCGACACTTCTCTAACCACCCAAAAGAACGCTCGACAACC
>JAPLZY010000027.1 GCA_026394775.1 Candidatus Zambryskiibacteriota bacterium | reverse complement strand
TGCATTTACCATAGCTCACTGATGTGGTAAAGTCTTAAGGTTCACTTAAAAGGAGATGTCGAATAGTGGCTGATTTCGCATCTTTGCTAAAGATGTAAGCCTGAAAGGGCTTCGAGGGTTCGAATCCCTCCATCTCCGCCTTAAAAATCGATTACGATTTTTGCGTAGGAGATGGAGTAATCTGCTGTTAGCAGATTACGTACGGATTCGAACAGATTTCCGGTCTACGCTCGCAGTAGCGAGTGTCGGAAATCTGGCGCCTAGGATTTTTTCGAGTGGCGACAAGAAAAAATTGTAGGAGAAATTCCGTCCGTCTCCGCCAGTTATTTTTATCCTTTATTCTCAACAGAGCGTAAATCAAAATATAAAAGGATTCGCACTTTATATGAAAATAAACTTTTTTGAAGAATACCCAACACAAGAAAACATGACCAAGCTAGACTTGGTTGATTGGCCAGCGACGATTTTAGTTGCCGCCCCTTCGCTTACAGAGTTTGAATCAATTCAACTAACTTACACACAGAAATATCCTCATATTATATTTGGCTGGTGGCCCACAGTTGCAGGTTCATATTGGGTATCTGGTTTTACAAATCCGTCTGATCTCGATCGACTTTTTGGAGAAATCACTTCAAAAAAGCAGCCGCATGAGTTACCTATCTTAATGGACCTTGAACTTCCATTAAAAAAATCCCTGTATATTAGAAACTTTTTTAATATTCGAAAGAATAAAAATAAGATTGCTGAATTCTTCAACCAAGCTCCAAACTACAATTTAAAAATCTATACTGCCGAATACTCTACACTCAATAATTTATTTTTAAAGCTCTGGCACTTTTTCGGCATTTCACCTTCATTTTCTTTTCAGCACACCAAACTGGTCATGTGTTACTCGAGTATGGCTGTACAACCTTTTGAAAAAAGCATTTTGCTGAAGGTTAAGCGATTTGAAAAGAATTTTGCACAATCAAATCAAAGCCGTGTCGGATTTGGACTAGGAACGATAGCTACCGGCGTTCTCGGAAACGAGCCCATCCTTTCTCCAGAAGATTTGAGTAAAGATTTACGCTGGGCGAAAGAAAGTAATGTAGAAGAAGTTTTTATATTCCGCCTAGGAGGGTTGAATGAAAGCTATATAGGTGCGATAAAAGAGAATATTAATAATATAGATAATATATCTAATTTTTCATAAGTCTTAATATGTCACATACAGTACTAAAATCCAGTTCAAACTAGATATATCGAAAATTATATACTAAACCAAAAAAATAAGTTATATTTATCCAGATTGGAGGATTGGGTGAGTGGCTTAAACCAATAGTTTACTAAACTGTCGTCTGGGAAACTGGACCGTGAGTTCGAATCTCACATCCTCCGCCCGTACAAAAACGAGCACGCATGTGCCGTTTTTTGTTGGGCAAAGGAAAACAAAACTGAAAGTTTTGTGTGTGAGATTCGAACGGTTTGTCGGTCTACGAGCACAGCAGTGCATGTCGACAAACCGGTGACCAGGAAATTTCAATTTGACGAAATTGAAATTTCCGAGGGAGAAATTCTCTCTTCCTCCGCAAACATTTTTAATGATATAATTAAATTATGAAAATCAATTGGAAAGATATTTTTAAGTTTTTATCTGGTGCATTTTTTGTTACTGTTGGCGCAAGTTGGTATTTCTCTTGGCTTGGGATAACTGTCCCTTTCCCCTTCTTCGGGTTTTCGGAAATGACGCCAGAGTTTTTATTCTACCGCGGATTTTTACATTTTCTACTATTTTTGATTTGTTTTTATTTCGGATTTATAAAAAAACCTAATTAACCTTTGTTTACCACTAAACTGGTTCCGACTTCGAACCACCCCCCCCCTTTGCACATTAAAATCTGATAAACTTAAATGATGGAACCAAAAAAGGAAAATTTCATGGATAAAATTCGCGAGAAGCATCCAAACGCTTATCGCCCGTGGACTACTGAAGAAGATATGAAGTTTGAGAGGCTTGCACTGGAAGGTAAAAAAGTTGATGAACTTGCACTGATTTTTGAAAGACAAAAAGGAGGTATTCGCTCTCCGCTGAAAAAAATGGGGCTTGAAAGAATAGGTAGAAAAAAGTAAAAGACGTGCCTGTGAAGGCACGCCTTTTTGTTTTTTGCTGAAGTCTTAGTGCCTCAGAGAATCCTCTATATTAAACTGCGTATTCAACCGATTAATTATTCTATAGAGTTCTCTTCTTTTTTCATGCCACTCAGACACTTCTTTACCAAGCTCTCTCCAGACCTCCTCATAAGAGCACTTGCAGATCTCAACAAGCTTTGGGAGATCTACTTTATTGATATCAACTCGACACGCATACTCCCTGCGATTGTTTGATGAGTCGGCTATTTCATAAAAAACAGTTGCGACTACCCACTCTCCCTTACGGCTCAAACCCCAAATACAAAACCTTCCTCGAGAACTTTGCCCTCGCACCTTAGGGTATACCACCCTACTTGCATAAAGACTTGGGCGAAAAATACCTTGCACCTGTAAGTCCAATTCTTTTTCTCCAGTCACCTCGGGGTTGCTTCGGGTCAATTCGTCACGATACGACGTATTGATCTCAACACACTTCACCCCTCCTAAGGTTGGAAGAGTAAATGAGTTGAGATGAGGCATCATTGTCTTCCTCCTCGCCTCAAGCAACTGTATCCAAACTTCATCTGAAAACGGCTTTGTTTCTGTGAACAATAACCTTAACGTTTCGTGTTCTGAGGGCATACCCTCTCCTTTCAAACAAATTCTCACAAAGGCGCACCTTCATGAGTCTAAAAAAAAGCCTACTCTTATTTAGAAAAATATCAATGGGACCCAAAAAAGAAATACCTCTTTTTATCTGCTATACTATATATTATTAACTTAATATTAAATTATATGAAAAGAAAAACTTTTATCACAGTACTTATCGTCTGTCTCGTCATTCTTATAGGAGTAGTCTACTTTGCTACTACCAAAAATATTTCAAATACACCGACACCCACAACCGAAGTTCCCATAAGTGTTACTTATAAAAACAACACCTACGGCTTCTCACTTTCATTACCAAAAGAATGGCAAGGCTACACACTCGTACCAGGCAGTTTGCAGTTTGGAGAAGTGATCACCCTAAGACATCCGTTGTGGACCAAAGAAAATATATACATGGATGTGCCAATCCTCATCTACACTATTGCTCAATGGCAAAAATGGGAAGCAAACAACTTTGAAGGCTACCCTACCGCAGCACCTATTGGCCCCACTGAACGCGGACGAAACGCACGGTATGTATTTGCAACAGCTCCGAGATACAACTTTAGCTATGGAATTGGATGGGAAGCTGTGGATACAATAGTAGAGAATCTAAAAGCATTTTAATCACACCTGTTCAGTATATTTGCACAGAAACAAATTCCCCTCGGGGAATTTGTTGTATTACCCACAAGTACAAAAAGAGTCTGTGGTGTATGATTAAAACAATATTTTAATTTATGCCTCCTCTCGACACAACGACACATATGCTCGATGAACTCTCTAGAGGAGCAAAGATCTCAATCGTTGAGCTGGTGGACTCTATGATAGAAAAAGCAGAGCTCACTCACGCATCAGATATTCATATCGACCCTACCTTAAAAGAAGTACGCGTACGAATGAGGATAGATGGCGTACTTAAAGATATGTATTCTCTTCCTAAGAATATTTATCTTGAAGTTATTGCGCGGATAAAAGTGCTTTCAAAATTAAGAACAGACGAACATCAAACGACCCAAGACGGTCGTTTTCGTTATCATAAAAAATCCAATGAAGAATACACTGATATCAGAGTTTCGATCATCCCCACCTACCATGGAGAAAATGCAGTTCTTCGACTTCTTACCGACAAAGGAAATTCATTTACCTTGGAAAACTTAGGCTTTAGTACAGAAGATCAGAAGAAAATTCTGCGTGCCCTCAAAAAACCAAACGGCATGATACTTTCTACTGGCCCAACTGGTTCTGGAAAAACAACAACTCTCTACACACTTATTAAAATGCTCTCGTCTCCCGAAGTGTCAATTGTTACAATCGAAGACCCGATTGAATACGCAATGAGTGACATTAAACAAATTCAGGTTAATCCGAAAACAGGACTCACCTTTGCCAATGGCTTGCGCTCAATCCTACGACAGGACCCCAACATTATTATGGTAGGAGAAATCAGAGACAGCGAGACAGCACGTATTGCAGTCAACACCGCACTCACCGGACACCTCCTCCTCTCGACACTCCACACCAACGATGCAGCCACCACTCTCCCTCGTTTACTCGACATGGGTATAGAGGAATATCTTGTTGCATCGACGGTAAGTATTGCTATCGGCCAAAGGCTTGTGCGAAAAATATGTAACCACTGCAAAGAAAAAACAGAAATAAGTCGAGCGATGAGAGAGAGCATGCCAGAACACATGACGACTTTTTTAAACGAAACAACTACTTTTTACAAAGGTGCTGGTTGTAGCACCTGCAACAATAGCGGCTACAGTGGTCGTATTTGTATTAATGAAGTACTCGTTTCTGATGAAGCAATCAAGAAAGCAATTCTAACAAAAACTTCATCTTCTGATATACAAAAAATCGCAGTTGCTTCTGGCATGACCACCATGTTTGAAGACGGATTAAAAAAAGTAAAAAATGGTGACACTACACTCGAAGAAGTATTTCGAGTGATTCATGAATAATATGGAACTTAAAAAATACAATAATTTATTAAAGGGATATAAGACACAAGTACTTGCCTTTATTTTTCGTCCTCGTTTGTCTACGTCCGAGCAAATCTTTTTTATCAAACGACTATCATTTCTAATGAGCGCCAATATCCCAATCCTTGAAAGTCTTTCCATGATTTTGGAGCAGACCAAATCAACTCAATTTAAAAAAATAATTCTTACAGCAATCGAGGATATGTCCAATGGTAAGCAGCTATCGGCAAGTCTGAGAATATGGAAAGGAGTCTTTAGTGACTACACCCTCAACATCATCTACTTTGCCGAATCAAGCGGAACTCTCTCTGAAAATCTTGAATACATTGCGCTCGAACTTGAAAAGAGAAATACACTAAAGAAAAAAATTATTAGTGCATTTATCTATCCAGCCTTGGTCACTGGAGCCACCTTGTGCATCACTCTCTTTCTTGTTGTATATCTTTTTCCTAAAATCATGCCCGTATTTAAAAGTCTGCGCATGGAACTTCCCTTTTCTACTCGCATCGTCATGTTTACGAGCACCCTCATTCGTGAAGATGGTTTTTTGATTGCAGGATTATTACTCACACTCTGTGTGTGTTTTGTTGTTATATTTAAAAAAGTGGAAAAGATACGTTTCTTTTTTCATCGCAACCTTTTTAAAATTCCGCTTATTGGAAAAATATTCCAATACTACGAACTCACGAATGTCACTCGAACACTCGGACTACTTTTAAAAAGTGGTCTTTCACTTACGGACGCACTACCTATCACTCAACATGCTACAGGTAACATAATTTACAAACATGAACTCGGAACAATGAATGAATACACTACCCGAGGTGAGAAAATGTCTCTATACATGGAAACAAGAAAAGTGTTTTTCCCGATTGTCATTACACAAATTGTCGCTGTAGGAGAAAAAAGTGGAAACTTATCTGAATCTCTAGTATATGTATCAGAACTCTACGAACGCGAGGTCGATGATTTTACTCACAATCTTTCAAATCTAATAGAACCCCTCCTGATGATTACACTTGGAGTACTCGTAGGATTTATTGCGATTTCGATTATTACACCTATTTATAGCATTACGCAGAATTTGCATCAGTAACCATGAAATACAACAGTAAAAAAGGCATTAGCTTGATTGAAGTTATTATCGTAATAGGTCTTATTGGTCTTATTGGAAGTCTTATAGGTCCTATTCATATGGATGAATACAAACAATATTCATTTACTGACGAACGGAGTGCTTTTGTGAGCAACTTGCAAAAAGCCCGGAGTCGGGCAATGCACAGTATCTGTCTTGGGTCAGAATGTACCACTGGGCTACCTCACGGAATTCACATTGAAGAAAATTTTTATGTTATTTTTCAAGGAGATACGTATGTAGCAGACGACCCTCAAAACGAGAGATTGGAATTTAACAAAGAAACTAAAGTTACAGGACCTCGTGAGATTATATTTAGTCCCCTTTCAGGTGTCGCCAGCACCACTCCACCGAACGAATGGGACATTGTATTTGTGCACGGAGCATCAGTAGCAACCACGAGTTTAAATAGCGAAGGTTTAATTACCTGGACACACTAATATATGAAAAAAATTTCACAGTCCACCTCAGGCTTTGCCACTCTTGAAATACTCATTGCGCTTTTTATATTAACCACAGCACTCAGTGCAAGCACACTTGTTGCATTTGGAAACCAAACTCTTTTGGTCGACAGCAAAAGTAACAGAGAAGCTTTGGAACTCGCGGAAACACTCCTCGAAACAGCTCAAGTTAAAGCACTGACCGACTGGAGAGGAGTCGTATCCTTTGCTACATCAAGTGCTAGATTTGAAAGTGCGCTCGAAGTCACTTCCATTGATTACGTAACCAAGCAGGTCAAAGCAAAAGTAAATTGGAAAAATTCATACAACATAAACCAACACGTAACCCTCTCTTCTTTAATTACTGACTTTCAAAACACCGCTGAAGGAGATACGTGCGACCCCACCCTTTCTGGAGACTGGACAAAACCAGAGACCAAAAACACAGTGACTGCATTTAAAAATCTAGTCAGTGATCCTGCAGGCAACTACATAATTACCAACCTCGATGTATACCACGACCGACTTTTTGTTACGGCAAACAACAGCTCTCAAAACAAAGAAACCTTTTTTGTGTTCGATGTAGAAGATTCTACAAACCCAACACTCATCTCTAAACTTGATAATGACCTCACTCTTAACACCGGCCTCAATGCAGTCACTATCGCTTCCACTACCGATGGAGTATTTGCGTATGTTGCGAGCGCAACCAGCTTTACGAAAGGCCAACTGCAAATTATTAACGTATCAGTTAATCCTCCTGTGGTGATTAAAACATTTAAAATTCCTCTAAACATTGTAAGCGGTTCTAGTACCCAAGGTACAGGAGTTCGTATTGCTTACAAAAACGGATATGTGTATTTAGGTCTTTCAAAAACAGTGAGTGGTCCTGAATTTAATATTATCGATGTACGCAATCCAAACAACCCTGTGTGGGTCGGAGGGTTTACTGTAGGCTCATCAATTAACGACATTGTGATACACGGAGAATACGCATATCTTGCAACTCCACATAGTCAAGAATTAATGATTGTCGATATAAGCGACCCAAGCAATCCTGCTTTAGTCGGTGGTTACGATGCCCCAAGCAGCAACACCACTGGCTCTGGAAAAAGTATCTACCTTGCAAACAACCGGGTGTACCTCGGACGCACTATTACATCGAGCAATCCTGAGTTTTATATTATTGATGCAAACCAACCGAGAACCTACACACCTCAAGTTCTTGGATTTAAAGAAGTAAATACATCTATTAATCAACTGCTCGTCCGTGAATCTCTTGCCTATTTTTTAACCACAGCAGGCACTCTCCAATTTTGGGATATTGCAACCACCAGTGACATTACTTCCTATACAACAGGCTTGGTTCTTCCACAGAACAGCAAAGGGGTTGCACTTGATTGTGAAAAAAATGTTTTGTTTGTCGGCTCAGTTCCGACCACAGGAGCTTTTATTGACCAAGGTTTTCTTTCTCTCATCAGTACAGAATAATTAGATTATGAAAAAAAATTACTCAACAAAAGCAGGATTTGCACTCATTGATATCGTCATTTATATTGCTCTGTTTGCAATACTCATCGGCGGAGTAAGCATTTCCGCTTACCACCTATTTAATTCCTCCAATCAAAATCAAACAAACGTTCTTGTGCTCGAAGAAGGTAATTTTCTTCTTGCAAAAATTTCTTGGGTCATAAGCCAAGCGGAAACAATCACTACCCCACCTACCAACGCATCAAGCACTATTTTACTCACAACTCCATACGATCTGAGTTTAGGAAATTCACTATTGATACAAGTGCAAAATAAAAATATAACCCTACGGAGAAAAAACGTGACGAGTATTTTAAACAATTCAAACATCGAGGTGAGTAATCTGGTTTTTACCCGCCTCACTTCAGATAATATAGAATCCATTAAATCCTCCTTTACCTTAACAAGTCGAGCGCCAAACGGCACACCCGTCACCGCCGATTTTTCTACCATTAATTTCTTACATAAATGAAAACACCACTTTCACATTTCCCCAAGGGTACCCCTTGGGGAAATCAACAAAAAGGGTTTATTGCTCTTATCTCATCAATCATTCTCTCTTTGATACTCCTTGGACTTACGCTTCAGGTAAGCTCAGGTAATTTTTCTGCACGAGCAAATGCACTTAGCGCTGAATTTAAAAGCATCAGCGTAGCTCTGGCTAGAAGCTGTAGTCAGGCTGCGCTACTGAGACTGAGCCTAGAATACTGGTATGTTCCAAATGAAGGCGGTGATAGCGTAAACATCGAAGAAAATACATGCATTATCAAAGAAATTAATCATGAAATCGAAAACCCAAGTACACACACAAAAAAAGTCACTGTAATCACACAGAGTTCTTATCGAGGAGCATTCACTTTGTTGTATACTGAAGTCCTTATGACTAATCCGGGCTTTATAAGCATCACCTCGCCCTCTGTTTCTTTACTTCGAACATATGAGTAAACGATATCCACTTTTAAACACAGTTGACACATTGTCAACTCCATAACTTATTCATATACTTAATATATTATTCGTATCGCACTTCCTATAACATAACAATATTGGGTGTGCATTAGTACATTTATATATGAAAACAGAACGTTTTGTTCCAAAGCGAAACATGAGAAAGAGTTCAGGATTTACATTGATCGAAATTTTAGTAGTTATCGGTATAATCGCCATCCTTGCAGCAATTGTGATAGTGGCTATCAACCCCGCTCGCCAATTTGCCCAAGCACGCAACAGTCAACGAACCAGTGACATAGCAGCTATTTCAAATGCAATTGGACAAAATATTGCAGATAATAAAGGGGTGTTTACGTGTGGCACTTACAGCCTACCTACTACAACAGCACTCATGATAGCCTCAACCACGATTGCACACACTGGTGAGATTGATTTAAGAGGGTGTCTCGTGCCGACATATATCTCAGAAATTCCTACTGACCCAACTGCAGGCACAGTATGGAACGATACGTTGAAAACATATACTACTGGATACACCATACTTCAAAATGCATCAACAAGTCGTATTACCGTTTCAGCTCCTACTGCATTGCAAGCATCTGAGTTGACCCAAACAATTACTTTAACTCGATAGTTTTCATAAAAGTTGATTAAAATAAAATCCCCCTGAACCTGGTTCAGGGGGATTTTATATTATTGAATTGCCCCTAGGGCCCCTAGGTGACACCTAGGGGCAATGAACTATGTTGAATAACTCAAACAAAAACGGTAGTCTTAGGTGAGACCCCATGCGCCAAAAGATGAAAAATTATGAGTGTAGGGATTTACTTTGCTATCTGGGTGAGCCGAGAAAACTCATCCCGATACGACACTTGATTAAGATCAAGAACAGAAACAAAAACAGGAGCAGGTCCGCCACCTCGGCACGAAAATCCGAAGGAGGCGGATTTTTGTTTACAAAAAATACTCATATACTATACTTCCCTCACATGAACCTGAGTCGATTCAAAAAAACTATTTGGGACTATTATAAAAAGCATGGTCGGCACGATCTACCGTGGCGGAAAACGAAAGACCCTTACAATATTCTTGTTTCAGAAGTCATGCTCCAGCAAACTCAAGTGCCAAGAGTAATCGAGAAATATAAAAGCTTCCTGAAAAAATTTCCAAGTGTTCAGGTACTAGCAAACGCACCACTCAAAGATGTGCTCCTCGAATGGCAAGGGCTCGGATACAATCGTCGAGCAAAGTATTTGAAGCAGTGTGCAGAAAAAGTAGTGAGTGGGTACGGCGGAAAATTTCCAAAAACTCTCAAAGAACTTGTTGCCCTCCCTGGCATTGGTCCTGCTACTGCAGGTGACATTCTTGCCTTTGCATACAACATCCCTGTCCCCGTTATTGAAACAAACATTCGCTCTGTTTTTATTCATTTCTTTCACGCCCCATCGGCGGACTCAGTTTCTGACAAAGATCTCCTGCCAATTATTGAACATACGCTCGATATGAAAAATCCAAAAGAGTGGTACTGGGCGCTTTTTGATTATGGTGCATTTCTGAAGCAGACTCGAAACCCCAATACCCAAAGCAAACACTATGTGAAGCAGCCCCCTTTCAAAGGCTCGAATCGAGAAAAACGTTCACAAATTTTGAAATTAATTTTAACTGGAGCAAAAAGTGAAAAAGAAATTGTGAAAGCTCTCGGATATGAAAGCGAAGTGGTACAGAAAAATATCGAACAAATGGTAAAAGAAAATTTAATTAAGAAAGAGAAAGGAAAATTTTTTGTATGAGAAAATCCGCCAGTCGAGCCGGCGGGTTTTTTACTAATAAAAAACAAAACCCGCGGGACCTTTCGGAACCCGCGGGGTAAAACTTGAACACCTAACTAGAGAACATATTGTCGTCAGAGACAAAAAGGCTGTTCAAAATGCACACGACCAACATCAACACACTACACAGACCAATTACCAATCCTGCCATCATGACTACCATACAAATGAGGGCTGCTGGCAACTGGAGAATCACAGGTAGCGACTTCAAGAACAGGTCGATAGAGTTGTTGGATGCCGACAACTTGGTGGTGATAGCCATCAAAGTCGACATACCTAGAATAATCCCACTGCCACCGGCCCAGAAACGGACTCGAGCTAGTGCTTTTTCGGTAAATGCTAGCCTGCACAATAAGAGCAGACCCCAAAAGCCGATCAAACTAGCTATCATCTGCATTTCCTGTTTATCAGGATTAATCCAGCGATACAGCTCAACGGCGCCGAAAAGCACGAGTGCCCCAAGGACACCCAAAGTGTTACGGTGGTTGTTTTTTTCAAACACCACTTTTTTATCTGCTAATATCATTATTATCTCCCACTGTAAATTATACATCATTATATACATATTTGTCAAGTACTTTCCCCGCACCTAAAAAGCTACAATTAGGCCTATATGGACCCACTTTCCCCTATAGAAAAAGAAATACGTGTACTTACACCTCATCTAAAAGCGCTTCATAAGCTTGGTATTCGAACTGTCGAAGACATGCTCTACCACTTCCCTGTACGCTATGGCGACACAGCGGAAATAAAAAATATTCAGAGTCTCGTACCTGGAGAAGATGCGGTGGTGTTTGGAAGAATTAATGGACTTAAAACAAGCAAAGCATTTGTAAAAAAAACTCCGATGTCTGATGCACACCTCGAAGATGAAACTGGTCGAGTGAAAATCGTGTGGTTCAACCAACCATACATTGCAAAAATGCTCACCGACGGAGCGACGGTTCGCGTCCAAGGAAAAGTGACACTGCGAAAAAAAGACGAGAGTCTCTATTTTTCAAACCCAAAAATCGAGATTGCAAATAAAATACCGACTGGTGTTGGATCAAGCCTGTTTGGTAGTGACGGTGACGAGCACAATCTCTATCCAGTCTACCCTGAAAGTAAAGGGGTGACTTCAAACTGGATGTATCATGCAGTCGAGCGTATCTTTAAATCTGGTGCACTCGACATGCTCCCTGATCCACTTCCACAATATCTCCTCGACACATATCATCTCCCCGACTTAAAGACAGCAATGATCTGGATCCATGCACCAAAAAAAGAAATGGACGCCATGACAGCACGAAAACGTTTTGCATTTCAAGAAATATTTACAATCCACCTGCGCAAAGAACAAGAAAAGCTCACCTGGCAAAAAAATCAAGCGTTTATTGTAAACACTGACAAGAAAAAAGTAACTGACTTTATGAAAACATTTCCCTTTGAAACAACCGACGCTCAAAAGAAAGCGATTGATACAGTCCTCTCTGATTTCACACGAGGCTTTCCAATGTCTCGCCTTCTTGAAGGAGATGTGGGGTCTGGAAAGACAGCGGTTGCAGCTGCGACTGTTTTTTCTGTCGTCACATCCAGACCGAATGGAAAGGATTTTGGAAACCTCCAAGTTGCCTACATGGCCCCGACAGAAATACTCGCCAAACAACAATTTGAAAACTTTGTTACTTTTTTTCGTGGTACCGGAATACAAGTAGGTCTCATTACTGGAAGCGGCTGTAAAAAGTTTCCGTCAAAATCTGACCCAAGTGCTTCAACTCCCATTTCAAAACCTCAGCTTTTAAAATGGATTAAAAATGGAGAAATACCGATCGTAGTCGGTACCCATGCGCTCGTATACAAAAGTGTTGAATTCAAGCACCTGGCATTTGCTGTTATCGACGAGCAGCATCGTTTTGGAACACTCCAACGACAAAAGCTCACTACAAAAAATGAACTTGCCCCCCACCTACTTTCCATGACCGCTACCCCTATTCCCCGCACACTCTCACTCACTCTCTACGGAGACCTCGATCTTTCTGTACTCGACCAGATGCCTGTAGGACGAAAGCCGATTATTACAAAAGTGGTGTTACCAATAGACCGTACACAAACATATGAAGAAATTAAAAAAGAGCTTCGCGCCGGACGACAGCTTTATGTGATCTGTCCTCGTATCGAAGAAGTGGACCCGACCAAAGAAAATGCAGTTATTGCAAAGTCAGTGACCGAAGAAGCAAAGCGACTGAAAGCAGAGGTGTTCCAAGATTGGAATATTGGAACCCTGCATAGCAAGATGACGCCAGCGGACAAAGAGAAAGTAATGGATGATTTTGCCACACATAAAACAGACATACTCGTTGCTACTTCTGTGGTGGAAGTGGGAGTGAACGTTCCGAATGCCACAATGATTATTATTGAGGGCGCCGAACGCTTTGGTCTTTCACAGCTCCACCAGCTGCGTGGTCGTGTGATCCGCTCAAACCACCAAGCATACTGCTACGTCTTTACAGAAAGTACCGGAGAGAAAACAAAAGACCGCATGAAAGCACTGGTGACTGCTAAAAATGGATTTGAGCTCGCTGAGTTTGATCTCACCGCCCGTGGCTCGGGCCAGCTCTATGGGAGAAAACAATGGGGTGTTGGCGACTTGGCAATGGAAGCGATACAAAATATTAAACTGGTAGAAGCAAGCCGTACAGAAGCACGCAAACTCGTGGCAGATGACCCAGAGCTAAAAAAATATCCCCTCTTGAAGCAGATTATTGAGTCTGAAACAGATAAAATTCACTTTGAATAGAGTAGAAGGAAAATCTCAGAGTCCACCCACCTGGACTCGAACCAGGGACCCATTCTGTATAAGAGAATTGCTCTACCAGCTGAGCTATGGGTGGACTCTACTATCTTCATTGCACGCATAAGTCATACTAACATATCCTTATCGAAAATCCATTAACGAAAGCCGCTTCATTGCCATATGTACGTATTCAGCAAGATCTCTATTAAAGATTCTCAAATTGCATGTGCCGTGACCAAATCCTCTTTTATATGTTAACCCAGCAAGTGTAGATTCTTTAATATAAGGTTTTTTAAAAAGATTTTTTGCTAATCCGAGCTCTTTAGACCAGAATTTAATTTCATTTTCTACATTCATATCTGTGTACAATTGCAAAGTAGCATGTAATTTTTTATCTTCTACATTTAAGATTTTTACCCACTTGATAAAAAATCTAAGCATCGCAGGGTCTGTATTAGAAAGACCCGTTGTGACTCTTTCGGACTTTGACCCTTCCCCCCAGTACAAAAATAGTCCTGCAATAAATATTTCTCTCTCGCTTAATACCCCAATATCTAAAGTTATTTTATTATAAACCTCTTCTAATCTATTTTTTACTTTTTGAGCTTTGGTATTTCTGCATTTTTCAATACGCTGCGGACTAAAATCTCTGAGCTTTTTAATCTGTTCATCTGAGAGTGGATAATCTTTAAGCCAACCACTAAGCGTACTTTTGCTTAATCCCATCTCTGATTTAATTTGACTATAACTTAAACCTTTAAATCTTAGCTTAAGAGCTTTTTCTCTATCTTTTGGTCTTGCCATATAAATGAACCTTGGAATTACTTATTATAATACAATTATATATGAGTACGTATATATAGCAACATGTATTTGTGGATAAAGATTTGTTATAATTATTACTATGAAAAAAGATAAACTTTGGTTTAAGGCTAAAATGTATGGATGGGGCTGGTACCCTATTTCAAAGGAAGGCTGGGGTGTCTTAGCTCTTTATGTTACTGCTGTATGGATCAATGTTCGTAATGCAGATATCTATTCAAATTCTCTGAGTGACACCCTCATCAATATCGTTTTTCCTTTTGTAGTAAACACCATCTACCTACTCATAATCTGTTATTGTCGTGGTGAAAAACCAAAGTGGCGTTGGGGTGAGAAGTGAGTGACCTCACTTCGCAAGGTAGGAGCGCGACGGCGCGAGACAGGGCTGAAAGATTTTTCAGCAGAAAAATACTTTTGGCAATAAGATACTAGAAAACCGGGAGTAAGCAAGAAGTGCTTCTCCCGGTTTTTTCACGGCTCAGGCCAGGCATTTGGATCCGAGCCGTAATTTTTTCCACACTCGCAGCAGATTGCGACAGGATGAGTGTTTTCATCTACCGCTTGCACCCGAACCACTCCAAAACAAAGAGACTCACCGCAAATTCCTATGTAGTCTATTGTGAAAGGAATACTTCTAGGGAATACTTGCATGTTAATACCCCTAGCCACCTTTGAAGTAGGACAGTTAGAATTAATGTATTAGCCGAAAATTAATTTTAATTGTCATGAAAAAGAAATATGAACATTTGAAAGATACAGAGCGATTTGTCATCGAGACTCTGTATCAAGCTGGTACGC
>JAPLZY010000020.1 GCA_026394775.1 Candidatus Zambryskiibacteriota bacterium | reverse complement strand
TTGTGCCGATGTCGGTCAGGCTTGCGCCTGCCCGACACATCTTTTCAACACAGAATCTCTCTTCATCTGACAGGTGTTTCTTTTTGTTTGCCATTGGGATCTAGTGTATCCAATGTTCGTATTTAAAGGTATGGGGAAGTACTAAAAAGTTTTACATTATCACTCAGGTAAGCAGAGCAAGCCAAGGGGTTAGAAAAAATAAATTACCTTATGGTACGTTGCATATTAGAATAAACAGAAGACTTGCTCTATATAAAATGAAAGGAATGATTGAGGGGTTAATAAGGTCGTTGTAGGAAAAATGGCGAAGCTTACTTTTTTTGCTATAGTTAAAACATTACTCGCGATAGTTTGCTTTCATGCATAAAAATTATCTTACAGACGAAGAATTTTATACTATTTACGGACGTGTTCCACGTCTCAATGTGGATTTGATTATACGGTCAAATGAAGGTGTACTTTTCTCACAACGCGCCATAGAACCTATCAAAGGTTTTTGGCATTTACCTGGGGGCACTGTCTATAAAACTGAAAAAATAGAAGAAGCTGCTGTACGTATCGCAAAAAAGGAAACAAATCTTGATGTTAAGGTGCTTGGTTGCCTAGGGTATATGGAATTTCTTTCTGAAATGCGAAATGGTGTGGAGATTCATTCCATAAGTATCGTAATGGAGGTTGAAGCTGTCAGAGGTGAAGCAAAACCAGACGAGCATGCAACAGCCGTGAAATATTTTATGGTCCTCCCTGAACCTGTCTCAAAAGAACATGGTGTATTTCTGACTGAAAAAGGTATATTTAAGTAGTAAAGAAAATTATTTTCTTGCTATACTGTTTCTATGAATCAAAAAATCCTTCTCACTTTTGGAATTGTCTTGATGGTCGCTCTATTTTTCTTTTTTAAACCAGCGACAAAAATTACCAACTATCCTTCAAGCGGTGACTCGATTGTTGCTTTCGGTGACAGTTTGATTGAAGGAGTGGGTGCTACAGAAGGCAATGACCTGGTCTCTCAGCTTTCGAAAAAAATTGGGGAGCCGATTATAAATTTGGGAATAGCAGGAAACACCACAGAGGAAGGTGTGGCACGAGTAGACCGTATCGCAGAGTACAAGCCAAAAGTTGTTTTGGTTCTTTTGGGAGGTAATGATTATTTAAGAAAAGTTCCCAAAGCAGAAACTTTTAAAAATTTAGAAACAATTGTAACAAAAGTGCAGTCCATGGGTGCGGTGGTTGTACTTTTGGGTGTCCAAGGTGGAGTATTTACTGATCCATATGAAGATCTCTTTGAAGACTTAGCAAAAAAGAAAGGGGTTGTATATGTTTCAAATGTACTCGAGGGTCTCATAGGCAACCAGAAATATATGTCAGATGCCGTGCACCCAAATGATGCCGGATATGCAAAAATAGTTGAGCGGGTATATCCTCAGTTGGATAAAGCACTTCAGTAAAAGTGTGCGTAAGAGAAAAATATTTTGTATACTTAAACCTACATGAAAAATACACTGCGTATTATTGGGATTATCTGTGTGTTGGGTGGAGGAACTTTCTTCTTTAGGGAGTGGGCTTTAAAAGAATTTAACGGTGCCTTTTCTTCTCTCGATAGTTCATTTGCATCTGTGCAACATACAGCAGCTGTTATAGAGGCGGTCGACAATGGACTGACATCTCTTGAAAACAGTACCACAACAGCCACAGCTCTATATACAGGACCAGATAATTTTGTATTTGCTACACCTCTTAAAAACGCAGTGCTCTATCAGGGCTGTTCGTATCCTTTGGTGTGGACCGCTTCAAGTACTATAAAAAACCTAAAGCTCTCTTTGTTTGATGCGGGTACACGTAGGGTGGTGGATTCGTCTTTAAGTGGTATTCCTGAACAATTTACAGGAGATAGTGCAAAAAATATGTATTGGAAAGTCGGTCTTCGTGTGTGGCCTGGCGAATATTTTATTCAACTTATGGAACTGAACGATACGGCACAGGAAGAAAAGAGCTATCGGTTTAAAATTGACAGTATGGCTCCTGAGCTTGGAATAGGCGAACAGAAAAGTGTATGTGAAGATTCTGGTGGGGTGTTGCAATAGGTCACAGAGGTCCAATAGGTAAACAAAAACTCGCTTAATGCGAGTTTTTGTTTACATTCTCTAAAACACGTATTAGCTCTTCTTTTTTACATCAGTTGAGCTCGTTTGAGTGGCATCAACATCTTTAAATGCTCCTCGCATGTGTTTAATGGCTTCAACAATACTTTTTGATAATTCTGGAATCTTTTTTGATCCAAAAAGAAGTACTGCTAGTGCGGCGATTATGATGAGCTCTCTAGTTCCTAGTCCAAACATAGTTTTTTTTATTAATATTAATTAAAATGGTTGCTTCGTATAGTACAACTAAAGGCAACGCCATTGCTATTAATGATAGTCCATCTGTAGGGGGAAGTAAAGATACAATTATAAAAATAATAAAGAATGCAACCCGTCTTTTTTCTTTTAGGAAGTTAGAATCTATAAAGTGAAGTTTGATAGCGATTGTTAGAATAAGTGGAAACTGAAATACAAGGCCGAGGAGTGAAGATGTAATAAATATTTGCGACAAAAATGTTCCAATGTCCCATATGTTTTTAATACCCAGACCTTGATTGAGTTCTGCGAGGAGTTGAAAAGAATAATAGAGAATAAAAAATCCGTATATAAAGCCACATATAAAAAGAAGTAGACTGAGTGGAATAGAGAGCGTAAACCATATCTTTTCCCTCGATGTGAGCGCTGGCTTAAGAAAAGAGTATAGATGAAAAATTATGAGAGGGAGTGTAACGATGATTGCAAAAAAGAAGCCTATGTCGACAGCAAGGTCAGCAAATTGAAACGGGGAAGTTGTTGCAATAAGAACATCTTTTATATTAAAAAAAGCAACGAAATGTTTGAGGACAAATGCAGATGAAAAAAAGCCACCCACAAATACAAGGCTAAAAATAATAGTCGACCAGTATACTCGTTTGCGCAGGTCTTCAAGGTATGGGAGAAAAGTCTCTAAATGTTTAACAAAAGGTTTCAAGGTATTATTCAGACATAATGAAAATATTTCCACCTCCTCCTCCGGTGACGAGAGGTATTTCGACACATAAAATAGAACCGTCTGTTTCGACGAGAGCATCTGCAGGTACAAATGCAGCATTTCCTGCAGGGATTTCAACTATAAAATCTTGAGCATCTCCTGATTGAGCGACAATATCGGTAATAGCCATATACTAAAATGTTATGTCTGTTAAGGGTGTAGTTGTACTTATATTGTCCGTAACAATAGGAGGTGTTGTCGTGGAGTTTTCTATAGGTATGATTTCGGTAATTGGCGTATCTGTTGTTGGAGGTGTGGATGTCGCCAGAGCATCTTCGACTTGCTGTGGATTTGTGATTGCTTCAGATGTATCAAGCGGAGTGTCAGTTGAGTCAACTGTCTGTATATTTTCAATTACTTTATCAACAGCTCTTTCTTCATTGTTTTTACCAAATAAACTTTTTGGATCTATTTTAAGCACCTGCTCCATAAGTTCTTCATGGTTGGTCACATTATAGACGAGATTTCCGTACGCAATAAACTTTGCTTCGTAGCGGCACACAGGTTCTTCTGGAGCGTGTATTGTTGCACAAATAACAGAAGATCCGTCGTCATAATAGCCAGTTTGGTCGTATACAACCATACCAGGATTATCAAATAGTGTTTGGCCTTTTGTAAGATAAATCATAAATTTCTTATTGTGTTAATACTGCTCTTACTTTTATATTATCACCTAATGACGATGGCGTGTAGCGGATATAGGTAGTTTCGTTACCTTTGTCAGTGGTATTGTACGCACCCCATGCACCACCACTGTTGGTAGATTTTTCCCATGTACCACTATTTGTCGAAGTAGTGTAATCGTCGACAAGCAAGTCGTTTGTTACTGCATTATATAGTCTCACTCGTAAGGTAGGTACTGTTCCACCGAAAGCTGTAGCAAAACGCCAGACGAATTGCTTGCTTACAGGATTTGAAAGACCTGCTGAAGGTTGGAAACGAGAGTCAGTGCTTATTGCTGTATCGTCATATACTACGGTAACACTCATGATACGTGCAGGAATACAATTTGCGCCGATGGTTGTGAATTGAAACATAAATTGTATACGTGTCGAACCAGGTACACCGGTTAGATCGCCATCACTATCGATCAGAGTCCATTCTCCTGTATTGGTATCAATACCATTTATTCTAAAGTACACCTGATATGGTTCTGCATTGAGAGCAAATTCACCTGTCGATAAACTGTCATCATGTGATGCTGCAACATTTCTAAATTGAAAACAGTCTGGTGTGGAGAGTGTGGGTGTAATAACTCGTTGATTTGTTGAAGCTGCAAATGTGGAGTGAGCTGAAAGAGGTAAACTATACATTTGCGAAAGTGCGGTCGTGGTGCCATGCTTCACAATATGTGTGATGCCATTTTCGCTCCATGCTGATGTGACTTGAGATGCGCTGTTGAAATGAGGAATAGTGTTGCTGTTCCAGTCGATTACATATGTTGACCCGGCTCCTATGGTACCAGCACTTGATGAAAGAGTGATTGATGTAATAGAAGTAAATGCAGAGATAGTGTACCAGGTTACTATTGCAGTTGGGTCGGTTGAACCAAAACCAATGCGATATCCAACCATTGATGCAACAAAGAAAGTGTTTGTTCCCGTAACGGTGACAGTAGATACAGCAACTGTTCCAGAGGAAACATATGCATTACCAAGAGATGAAGCTTGGTCTTGCTGTTTGTCGTCTACTCCCCAAATATGGTCAAATGCATCACCAGCAGCCATCGGATATCTGGTCACATACTGTCGTATACCGGCAGTTCCTGTGGTGAGGACAATCAAACGATCCATGTCATCTGCAATCTCAACCATGTTAAGTGCGTTGGTGGCAGGGAAGGTGGACACACTTCCGGTAGGGATCTCAGGTCTGTTTTCAGAAATCCATCCAAGGTTTCCGTCAAAGAGTTTAGATACTGCAGCACGATATATACGAGTAGTAGTAACAAAGTAGAGTGACAGTTCACCTGCACCTTGTCCGTGATTTAAGGTTCCAATACGACCATTGTTTACAGCAGAAAGTGTGCCAGTAACCGGTTGAGGAGAAGTTGAGATCACATCAGCAGAGTCCACTATAAATGCTGCACCAGGACCAATACTTCCCGCAGATGCAGAGAGGGTGATGACAGTTGAAGATGTAAATGAAGCGATGGTGTACCAGGTGACCACATTGGTGATACTTGTGGTACTAAATGCAATACGTTCACCAACCATAGTTGAGTTAAATACAGCACCTGAAGCGGTAACACTTGTACCTGATACTGTTACAGTTGTAGCTGAAGAAGTCGAGGTGGTGTATGCAATACCCATGAGCATTTTACCTGAAGTAATTGTACCTGTTGCTCTAAGATTATATCGAAACACACGAGCAAAGGTTGATCCAAAACCATCTAAAACGTATGCATAATGAAGTCCCTTATTGCTTTCTGGAGTAAGCATGAGTCCACATGAAGCCTGGTTGGTGACCACATTACCAGGTGTTCCAGCGTCAGAGAGCCAGTAGACTGCTTTAATGTTGTCGGTTGTTGTGGCGGCTGCAATCGTAACCGATCCATCGAGTGTAAAATCTGAATAGTTGACGCCTTTTACCAGATGAAGACCTCCGTTAGCGACTGTAGCATTGGTAGCTGTAATAGCGAAACGCAACTCTTCAATAACATAAGCACTTCCTGCACTTATAGTACCGGCAGAGGTGGCGAGTGTGATTCCTGTTTCGCTTCCGATGGCTGAAATGACATACCATGTTGAAATTGCTGTTGGATCAGTCGAGCCAAAGCCAATGCGTGCTCCTACTGCAATACCGTCATCGACAAACTTTGTTCCTGATCCTGTTACTGTTGTTGTGGACACGGCAACTGTTCCTGTTGTGTGGAGGTATCGCATTGCTCTGAATCCACGTAAGGTGTGGGCTGTTGCTGAGGTGAGTGTCGCGATAATAAAACCTTTCCAAGTGTAAACAGAAGTTGTTTTGCTGTATTCGTAGAGGCAAATTTTTCTTGGGGCTACAGCTGTTGCCAAGTTTTCAATCATAAATACCCAGTCAATAGTGGAACTGTAGGTAATCACATGAGGAAACATCATTGGGGTGTTATACACTATTACGTATGCTGTACCTGCCGCTACTGTACCAGCAGAAGAACCAAGGGTGATACCTGTAGTTGAAGCTCGGGCGGAAATGCTATACCAAGCGGTCACTTTTGCAGGATCAGTCGAACCAAAACCAATCGACATACCAATCATTGATGTTTGAAAGTTTGTGCTCGTGCCGGTTACTGCGGTGGTTGCTACTTGTACTGTACCTACACTTGATACAGCTTCTTGCATCGGCAGTGCGGTAGCTACAGGTAAAGGGCCTACATATTTGTCTGTAGCAAGCGTGCCTGTTTTTTGTACGATCAAAGTACCTAAATTTGTTTTAGTGGCATCATAGGATGTGATCGGTGTCGTGCTACCGGTGAATATGTGTTTTACGGCTCGATAGGGCATATTAGTTTTGTGTAAGTAAGGCTCTTATTATTATACCGTCAGTAAGGGCGGTTGGACTATAACGTATGTATGTAATCTCATTTGCTTTATCTGTTGTGTTATACGCTGTCCAGCTACTACCGTCGTTTATAGATTTTTCCCATACTCCATTTACGGAGGCTACTGTGGTGTCAGTGAGAAGAGAAGACCCAGTAGTCGCATTAAATAATTCAATTTTCAGTGTAGGAACAGTTTTACCGAAAGGAGAACTAAATCTCCATGCAAAACGTTCGCTTGTAATATCAGAGAGTTTTGCTGAGAGTTGATAGTGTGAATCTGTTGAGCCGTCTTCATACGTGACTGTTGCTTTCATGAGTTGAGCGGGTATACACAGTGTACCAATAGTAAAAAATTCAAACATAAATTGTATTGCATTTGCTGCAGTGATTCCTGAAATATCACCATCGTCAGGAACAAGTACCCATGAGCTCGTTGCATTTACTCCAATGTTTGCAGTACGGTAGTATGTTCTGAAGGATTCTGGGGGTAAAATAAGTTCACCATTACCAATACGGTGGTTGTCAAAAACAAGTACTTGATCAAATTTTACACACCCAGTTGTGTCTAGTGAGGGAGTAATCACTCTTTGACTTGTACTTGAGGCGTATGTCCAGTGTGCACCAAAAGGTAGAGCATACATCTGGTTTAAAAGTGCACTCGCACCCATTCTTACAATATGAACCACACCGTTATTGGCATCGGTAGATAGTAGTTGCGCGCCTGTGTTGAAGTGAATCGGGCCTGAGAAAGCAATTGACTGATCTTGTTGTTTGTCGTCAACACCAAACATGTGATCAAACGGAGTGGTGTCGGTGGAGGGGTATCGTGTGACGTAGTTACGAATAGATGCACCTGATGTAAAGTTGGTCACTATAAAACGATCGATGTTTGAAATATAAGATATGTTTGTCATTGCTCCTGTAGCTGGGAAAGTGGCTACACCACCAGGAGGGATTTCTTGTCGTGCATCTGCACCTGTAATAAATGTAGTACTTGCAGCGGTAATACCTGAAGCAAGTGCACAGTACAGACGAGTTGTGGTGACAAAGTATAGTTCAAGTGCGCCTGAGCCTGGTCCATGAGAAGCTGTGACGAGAATTAGATTTTGTGCAGATTGGTTGGGGATAGTACCAGTCACTGCTTGGTTTCCGGTGATCACAATGTTTGCACCCGCAAGTTGCATTTTACCCGCAGCCACTGTGTTATTTGATCGTAGATTGTATTTAAAAAATTTTGAAGTAGAGGTGTTTGTACCGTCAAGTACGTAAGCAAAATGAGTTTGCTTATTTGTTTCTGCTTCCATAGCAATACCGCTCGCTGCAGTGTTTGTAACAGCGCCAGCACCAGCATCACAGAGCCAGTACACACCTCTTTGGTTATCAACCGCTGTTGCAATGGAAGGGAATGTTGAACCTGCAGTAGTGAAGTCGTGATAACCAGCTCCTTTGAGTAAAAAGAGTCCACCGTTGGCAGCTGTACTGTTTGTAAGCGCCATAGCAAAACGTAATTCTTCAATAACGTAAGATGTTCCTGCGGGAATAACACCAGGAGGTGTAGTGAGGTTGATAGATGTATTACTCGCTATTTGTCCAATGTGATACCACGTCGTGATCTGCGTTGGATCAGTCGAACCAAAACCAATACGAGGTCCGAGACCTCCGGCTACGGCGGTGGCACCGGTACCTGCTGCTACAAGGTCGGTTACAAAGAGGGTGCTTGTTCCTGTCACAGTACAAGATGCAATGACAAATGTCGTACCCGCAGCATAGGCACTTGAAGCGCCTAAAATGTTAATCGAAGTAATGTTTGCAAAAGAAACAATGGGATACCAGCAGTTGATCTGAGAGACTGTCGTACTTCCAAAACCAATCATCATTCCTACATGTGTTGCAGCAAAAGTAGTACCAACACCAGTAACAAGTCCTGCTACAGTAACTGTTACTGATCCTGTTGCAAATACTGACACTGGCGCTCCCACAGCCACAGTACCTGTCGTATGCAAATACCTCAATGCACGAAAACCACGGTTTACGTTGGTGGCGTTTGGAGTAGTTGCAGTAATAAATCCTTTCCAGTTGTAAGTAGCTAAACTCTTGTTGTATTCATACAAAAAAATACGTTTAGCGGCGTTTGCAGTGTTTTCAAGAAGAAACACCCAGTCAATCGTTGAACTGTAGGTGATTGCATGAGGAAACATCATCGCCACAGCAGTCGATTCTTCCATCGGTCGTGCAATTGCTACCGGAAGAGGTCCCACAAAGTTGTCTTCAGGGTTTACACCACTTTTCTGTATCATCAATGTACCCAAGTTTGTCTTGGTAGAATCATATGAAGCGATTGGTGTAGTTGCTCCGGTAAAGATGTGTTCGACTGCGCGTAGGGACATGGAAGTTTAATTTAGAGTGAGCAATGACCTTACTCTAGTATTGTCAGGTAGGGTTGTTGGTGTGTATCTAATATACGTAGTCTCATTTGTTTTGTTGGTGGTATTGTATGCACCAAAAGTTGTACCGTCGGTTGATTTTTCCCACGTGCCATAGGTAGAAGACGTTGTTGTGTCATCAAGGATAAGTCCTCCGGTCACTGCGTCATATAGACGAACTCGGAGTGTTGGTACGGTAGAGCCAAAAGCTGTAGAAAAACGCCATGCAAACTGCTTGCTCGCCTCCACGGTCTTACCACTTGATGGTTGGAAACGAGAGTCCGTTGAAAGATCTTCATAAATAACCGCAAGAGACATAATACGAGCGGTGGTTGAGAGCATTCCAATAGCTTCAAATTCAAACATAAACTGAATAGAACTTGTTGGAGCAACACCGTACAAGTCACCGTCTCTTGGTAAGAGTGTCCACTCTCCTGTGTTTCCCGTAATACCACTTATTCGATAGTACATGTATACAGCACCAAGTGGGATAATAAATCTACCGCTACCAAGACTATCAACTTTTGACACGAGCAGTCTTTTAAAGCTTGCGCAGTTTGGTGTTGAGATGGCAGGGGTGATGACTCGTTGGTTGGTGCTTGCTGCATAGGTGGTATGCGCTGAAAGTGGAAGAGCATACATATGGCACAGCAGTGCTGAGGCACCGTGTTTAATAATATGAGCAATACCGTTTTCACTCCACACAGAGGTGTTTTGAGATATTGTGTTAAAAAATATTGGAATGTTTGGGTCGGCAATAGACTGGTCTTGCTGTTTTACGTCCACCCCCCAAATATGATCGAACGCATCTCCGGCAGCTATCGGATATCTGGTCACATATTGTCGTATACCGGCATTACCAGTAGTGAGTACAATGAGTCGGTCCATAGCATCTGCGATTTCAATCATATTGAGTGAACCAGTTGCAGGAAAAGTAGACGCTGATCCTGTAGGGATTTCAGGTCTGTTGTCAGAAATCCACCCAAGATTACCGTCAAATATTTTAGATACTGCAGCACGATAGATACGAGTAGTGGTGACAAAGTAGAGTGATTTTTCGTTGATACCGGGTCCGTGAAGAAGGGTTCCAATACGTCCATTGTTTACACCCACCACAGTACCTGTTACGAGTTGTGGGGATGTTGATATGACATCGGCAGTATCGATGATGAATGCGGCGCCTGCTCCAATCGTACCCGCAGAAGCGGAAAGAACAACTACGGTTGTAGATGTAAATGAAGCAATGGTGTACCAGATAGTGACGTTGGCAATACTAGTAGTGTTAAATGCAATGCGTTCACCCACCATTATGGAGTTAAATACAGCACCTGATGCAGTAACAGTGGTACCTGATACCGTAACCGTGGTAGCAGAAGAAGTAGAAGTAGTGTATGTAATACTCATTGTCATTTTACCAGCAGTGATCGTACCCGTGCCTCTCATATTGTATCTGAAGCATCGCATAAAGGTAGAGCCAATACCATCTAATACATATGCATAATGGAGTCCTTTGTTGAGTTCGGGGTCAATGGCGAGACCACATGCGGCTTGGTTGGTGACTACGTTTCCAGGAGTACCGGCATCTGAGAGCCAGTAGACACCTCGTTGATCGTCTACTGCCGTAGCTATAGAAGGGAAAGTGGAGCCTGCGGTAGTGAAGTCGTGGTAACCCGCTCCTTTAAGAAGAAAAAATCCACCGTTTGCCACTGTTGAGTTGGTGAGAGTCATCGCAAAACGTAATTCTTCGATCACATAGGGTGTTCCAGCAGGAATAACACCAGGGGGAGTGGTGAGTCCAATTGAGGTGTCTGAAGTAGTGAGTCCAATATGATACCAGGTTGTAATCTGTGTTGGATCAGTCGAACCAAAGCCAATACGAGGTCCAAGACCTCCGGCTACGGCGGTGGCACCGGTGCCGGCTGCAATACCTTCGGTTCTAAACGCTGTGCCAGTTCCCGTCACCGTACAATCCGCAATCACAAACGCAGTACCCGCAGCATATGCACTTGAAGCGCCAAGGATGTTTATGGTAGAGGTGGTAGCAAAAGAAACAATAGGATACCAACAGTTGATCTGTGCTACGTTTGTGCTTCCAAAACCAATCATTTTACCCACCATAGTAGCGAGAAATCCGGTTGCTGAGTGGGTGACAAGACCTGCCACTGATACAGTAACTGTACCTGTGGCAAAGGAGCTCACAGGTGCAGCTACTGCCACAGTACCTGTCGTATGCAAATACCTCAATGCACGAAAACCACGGTTTATGTTGGTGGCGTTTGGAGTAGTTGCAGTAATAAATCCTTTCCAGTTGTAAGTAGCTAAACTCTTGTTGTATTCATACAAAAAAATACGTTTAGCGGCGTTTGTAGTGTTTTCAAGAAGAAACACCCAGTCAATCGTTGAACTGTAGGTGATTGCATGAGGAAACATCATCGCCACAGCAGTCGATTCTTCCATCGGTCGTGCAATTGCTACCGGAAGAGGTCCAACGAAGTTGTCTTCGGGATTTGTACCACTTTTCTGTATCATCAACGTACCCAAGTTTGTCTTGGTAGAGTCGTAAGAAGCTATCGGGGTGGTTGCTCCATTAAAGATGTGTTCGACTGCGCGTAGGGACATGGCTGATTTGAAAAATTAAACTTCTAAATAATCGACATTGATCTGTACTGTGGTGGTACCTGCAATAACACAATATAAAACTTGATCCACACCGCCTTCGATGTAGTTTGGGTGGTTATTTGATCCGTAGAGACCGCCAGTTTTCGGTGTTACGTATTTTTCGTAATCAGTGCCACCAGCGGTGAATCTGAAAGATACTGACGTAGCATCTGCTGTAAGAGAAAAACGTGTTGCGTAGACTCTAATTCTTTTGCCTGCAGCAGGAGTACGTACGTTCCCTGAGGCAGATAAACTAATGGAAAGTTTAGTAACACCTTGACCTGTTAAGAGGGATTGGAGGGTTGCTTCTGTTGCCGGATTGATACGTACATTTGAAGTGTTTCTAAGACCAACTACATTTGAAGTTGGAGATCCTCCGGCGATTAATGCATCCGCTTTTTTAGGGAAGAGTGAAGCTGCAAAGAGTCCTACTCCTGCTCCACCAAGAACTTTTAAAAATAAACGTTTATCCGCATCGTCAATATTTTTTGCAAGTTCTTTTACATGTTTTATATCTTCAGGTGAGGTGTCTAAAAAAACCTTATCTTTTTTTGAAGATACAAAAGTAAATGAATGCTTGTTGGGTGTGCGATAAAACATTTTTAATAATTTTATCATAAAAAAAGTTTTTCTTGTGATAAAAAGTGTGAACAACTTTACTATACGAAAAGCTTTTTATTTCATATAATAAAATAAATACATCTACATGCGCACAAGAAATATTTTCTTACATTTTTTTTCTATTTCTTTTTTAAGTTGTGTACTTTTTTTCCTACCGTCTTTTGCTTCTGCAGATTATCAACGAGCATCTCTTGGAGACACTATTCGACTTGGTGAGTTTGTGTTTGATGATGACTATATCGCTACTACAACAGCAGGATGTACAATGACAATTCGTGATCCAGGGAATACTTTGAAAGTAAACACAGCGTCAATGACAGTAAATGCAAATGGCTGGTATTACTATGATTATGCGATCGGTTTGAGTGAGTCTGAAGGTGTCTGGCCTTCAGTCATGGCCTGTGGAACTGCAATCAGTGGGGATCTTATCAAGCTAGATAAGACTTTTTTTGTTGGGCCTTCAATTGTTTCTAGTAGCACCATTGCTTCGTCCGTATGGAATGCGCCAGCGAGGGCTTTGACTACGTTTGGTACACTAGCAACAGACGTCTGGTCTGCTGCTACAAGAACATTAACGGGTGCAGGCTTGACCTCGGGCTCTCTAGCTACTCTTTCTGATGTTCAGTCAGCGTCAACCTCAGTTACCTCACAAATTAATACAAATACTAATACAGCTGTCCTAACAGCTTCCACATCTCTCGCTGCAAATATCAATGCAAATACCAACTCAATTTCATCCGGTATTAATACCAACACTAACACTGCTGTCGGTAATGCTTCCACCTCGATTGGTTCAATGATCAGTTCAATTCCAGCCTCAGTCTGGGCGTTTGGATCACGATCACTCATGCAGGATCACTCGCAACACTCTCTGATGTACAAAGCGCATCAACATCACTCACTTCACAGATCAATTCAAACACCAATGCACAAACCAGTGGCATCACTTCAGCTGTTAACTCAAACACAAACACCGCAGTCGGTACTGCATCATCATCCCTCGCTGCCGCTATCACCGCAGGCAACACTTTGGTTAACACCAACACCAACACTGCTGTCGGAAACGCCTCTACCTCTATCGGCTCCCTCATCACCAACATCCCAGCTTCAGTATGGGCATTTGGATCACGATCACTTACAACCTTCGGAACTCTCGCAACCGACGTCTGGTCAGCCGCTACCCGTACCCTTCTGGCTCAGGCCTCACTGCAGGATCACTCGCAACACTCTCTGATGTACAAAGCGCATCAACATCACTCACTTCACAGATCAATTCAAACACCAATGCACAAACCAGTGGCATCACTTCAGCTGTTAACTCAAACACCAATACAGGAATCGCTACTGCATCTTCGTCACTCGCATCTGTCATTAATGCAAACACAAATACTGTCGTTGCAACAGCGTCATCATCATTGTTTGCCACAATACCATCTTCTGTGTGGACATATAGTGCTCGAACACTGACATCAATTGCATCCCTTGCAAATGACGTATGGAATGCATCTACACGAACACTTACATCTCTAACACTCTCATCTCAGACTCCGTGGACTGTAAGTATGTCTGATTTCGGCACTATAGCAGCAGGGTCAGTCTACCGGGCAACAGTGACGACTGTGTATAACGGCACTATCAGTGACTCATTAAATACACCTACTATTACTGTGTATGATCCAAACAGAAATGTGGTTGTAAGTGCTGCGGCAATGACACGTACAAGTGTGGGTACATATGAATATTCATACACCACAAGTGGTAGTGCGACTGCTGGTGTATGGGAGAGTGTGATCTCGGCTACTGTTGAGACTGGTAAAACATTGCCAGGTAATGACTACTGGAACGTAACAAGCTCGCCTCCGCAGGTTATTATATTAAGTATGAATCAGACTGAAACTCCAAATGTAAGTGCAAATGTTCGTATTACAAACGAAGGTAATGCAGCATATGAATATCAGTACGAGTGGTGTGTTGTTTCAAGTTTGAGTAATCCATGTGGAGGAGGTGATGATATTTCATATGCATCTGCAGCAAAACTCATAAATCCGGGAGAAAACTTTGATACAACCTTGACTACTACAGTGCCAAATGCAGGACCATATTACTTTAGAGTAGTTGTGTACTATGGAACTGAGAGGTCTGGATCATCTCGATTGTTCACAGCCACAGCACCAGCATCAGCAGGCGGTGGTGCCGGTGCTGGTGGAGGTGCAGGCGGTGGTGCTGGAGGGGGAGCTGCAGTAATAAATCCAAATGTTGCAAACGTAATATCTTCTGTGGGAGGTTCATGTTCGGGAGCAGATTTTAATCGTGATAAAAGAGTGAGTTCTGTGGATTTTTCAATCCTCCTTGCGTTCTGGAAGACAGATTTTCCTTTTGCAAATCCGTGTGTAGATATTAATGGAGATAAAAGAGTAAACTCTGTGGACTTTTCAATTCTCCTTTCACAATGGGGGACTGTGCGCTAATACGTTATCTATATGTCACTATTTAAAAAAATCTTTACATCATCCCTTCTTGCCATCATATTTCTGAGTCTCTTTACTAGAGCAGATGCAGCGCTGGTGTATATAGAAAAACCAGCAGGCGTGGTGCAAGCTGGAGACACTGTTATTGTAAAAGTGCTTCTTGATACTGAGGGTGAAGAAATCAATACCCTCGAAGGTGTGGTTGATGTACGAGGTGATGTTTCTATTGATTCTATACAAACAGGGAGTTCAATTTTTAGTTTGTGGACACTTTTTCCTGTTGCTAAAAATCAGCAAATTTCTTTTACTGGAGGGACTCCTTCAAGTGCTTTTGGGGGTAAGTTACAGGTGTTTACATTTGCGATTACTCCACGCACTACGGGCACTGTCTCGTTTGATGTTTCTCAGGCTGTAGCGTATAGAGCGGACGGTCAGGGGACACGTATAAAAGCTTCTTCACAAAAAACTATGACTCTCCCTGTTGTTGTAAAACTCGCAGATACACGAAATGAATTAAGTGAGATTTTGAAAAGTGATGTTACGTCTCCCCGTAAGTTTACTGTCGAATACGCACGAGATCCTTCTTTATATAATGGAAAAGTCTTTTTGAGTTTTAATACTACCGACGCTGGTTCGGGGATCATGCAATACGAAGTTGTGGAAGAAGGGAAGAGTTCGGTTGTTGTAGGAAATACATATGTATTGAAAAATCAAGATCTTGTGGGGGATATTGTGGTCACTGCAGTGGATCAAGCGGGGAACAGGCGCTCAGAACATGTGATGTTTGGAACACAAAAAGCGTCACTATATGGCAGTATTGTTATTCTCGTCATGTTACTCCTCTGCGCTTTGGTTTTAAGTCGATGGTTTAAACGAAAACGTGATGAAAAAATACAGTAAAATAATTTTATTTGTCAGTGTTTTCTTCTTTTCTTTTGCGAGTTCTGTTTCTGCTGCTGATATTTTTTTAGGTACAGATAAAAATCAGGTGAATGTAAATGATACTGTTTCGACTGTTGTGTATGTAAATACACTCGGGTCTGCTATTAACAGTGCTGAAGGTATTATTGGTTTCTCAAAGGATATTCTTTCTGTTGAATCTGTGAGTCTTGGTGGTTCGGTGTTTTCTATTTGGGTTGAACAACCTTCTTTTTCTAATGCCATAGGTACTGTTTCTTTTAATGGAGGTTCTCCAAACCCTGGTTTTAATGGTGCTCGAGGTGCTGTCATACGAATCACTTTTCGAGCCAAGAAGGCCGGTACAGCAAACCTTACGTTTAATTCAGCAAGTGTGTATGCAAACGATGGTCTAGGGACTGATATTACCTCTGCTCGAAGAAGTGCGTCTGTAGAAGTGGTAGAGGGGTCTACTGCTCCTGTTCCCTCTCCTGTCCCTCAGTCAACAACAAATGCGACACCATCAGCACCGGTAATTGTCTCAGGTGATATGCCAGATGCTGAGAAGTGGTATTCAAAAAATGGATCAGTGTTTAGTTGGAATGTTCCGGGGCAAGTTATAACAAATCAGTTGTTGCTCGGGACATTTCCAAATTCAGTACCTACAGTAAGTTACACACCTCCTATTGGGAACAAAGAAATAGCAGGTCTTGCTGATGGAATATCGTATCTTCATGTGCGTTTCGCAAATGCAAATGGGTGGGGAGCGATAGCTCATAGAAAAATTAAAATAGACACCGTTGCGCCAACTGATCTTGCGGTGAGCTCGAGCGTGACCCCTGATGAGTACATAAAACTCTCTCTTTCAAGTCGTGATAAAACCTCTGGAGTGCAGTCGTACAAAGTTCTGTTAGACGGAAATCTTTTAGCTGAAACTTCACTTGAAGCAAGTTTGAATTCTTCTGCAAGTCTTGTTGTTCCTGCAATACCGCCCGGATATCGTGAGCTATCTGTCCGTGCGTATGACAGGGCGGGCAATAGTACAGAAGCCCTTGTGTCTGTAGAGTCTCCACAGATTGAAGTACCGCGTATCGTAAAATACTCGGAAACTATCGTAAAAGGGGATAGGATTGGACTTTCAGGTACCACATATCCAACAGGTGATGTGCTTGTCTTTGTACAAAACGAAGGAGAAGAATCAAAAAAATATCAGGTTAAAGCAGATGAGTCTGGAAACTTTGCGTTTAAAAGCGATGGTGTATCCCGTCTTGGACTCTCGTCGCTTTGGGTAGTTGCGTCTCGTGGCGAAAATGTCGTAAGTGAAGCGTCTGCACGAGTGTATGTGAGAGTAAACAAGTCTCTGGTGGTGAGAGGTGCACTCTATGCAATTGAAGCTCTTTCTGTGATCATACCACTTATCCTTCTTGTTCTTGTACTTATTTTTACTACATACTACGGTTTCCATAAGTTTAGAATGATGCGAAGAAAACTTCGTGCGGATCTTGATACAACTGAAGAAGAGTCACATAAAATATTTGAAGTTATAAAAGAAGATGTGAAGAATAGTATTCAATTGTTCAAAAAATTGAGTACTCGACGTAAAATATCTGATGAAGAGAAAGATATTCTTGAAACCTTGAGCAAAGATGTTGAGCAGGCAGAGAAGTATTTTGAAAAGAGGATTGAGAAAATAGAAAGAGAGGATTTGTAGGAAAGTCTAAGAAATAATATATTTTTCTTGCTCTCCTTACAGGAGCAGTACACCTTGTCGATCTTTTGAGTACAAAAGCTCTGGCAAGGTCTTGCGAAGTGATAAAATCACTTCTCACCTCAAGTCTCGGCTACCCGCCTTGCGAAGTCTCCAAAAAAGCTACATCACTTGTTTTTAAGTGACAGATATGGATTGTGTGTGGGTTTTAATTATTTTGCTTTCAAGTAAAGATAGATATCTTCGAGAGCTTTCACTGCATCTCCTGCAGCAATGTTGTTTTGGTGATAGAGTCCGTCGGTGCAGTCTCCTGCAGACCAGATACCTGGTGTTTTTGTTTGCTGGTTTCGAGGGTCGACGGGGATATATCCAAGAGGGTTCAGTTCGACTACTTTTTTAGCAAACTCTGTAGTGGGTACTGCTCCTATCTCCACAAAAATGCCTGGAGTATTGAGGGTGATTTTTTCTTTTGAAATCTGATCTTCGTATACAATGCCTGTGGCAAGTTTCTCGCCAAGAATTTCAACTGGTACAGCATTTTTAATAATGGTGATGTTTGAATGCTCACCGATTTTCTTTACGGTCAGTTCATCTGCTCTAAATGTTTCAGTGCGGTTTAAGATAGTGACAGATTTTGCATAGGCGAGTAGCTGAGCAGCTGATTCAAATGCAGCATTACCTCCTCCGATTACTGTTACATCGAGGCCTGTAAAAAAAGGACCGTCACATGATGCACAGTAGGTGACTCCTCGATGGTCGTATTCTTTAGCTCCCGGGATATCAAGTTTACGTCGGTGACTGCCTGTGGCGATAAGAATTGTCTTTGTTTCGTATGAGCCTTTGTCTGTGGTTACTATAAAGCCGCTCTCGGTTTTTTGTATATCTACCGCAGACTCGCTTTTAATATCAACAATATCACCTGCATATGCTTTGAGGTGTTCTTCGAGGTCTTTTGCGAGTTTGGCGCCTGCAATATGAGGCGTTCCAATCCAGTTTTGGATGTCGTCTGACACGATAGACTGGCCTCCAAATTCAGGTGCGATAAAGAATGTCTTTAGCAGTTTTCGTGCAGCGTAGACCCCTGCAGAGACTCCAGCAGGCCCTCCACCGATGATTGTTAAGTCGTACATTAGGATGGGATTCATGATTAAGGATTAAAGATTAAGGAATAATACTTAAGATAAATAAGATTTTGTCTTTCTGATCAATCCTCGTAAGAGTTTCTGACTTATAATAATCTGGTCTTTTATTATAACAAAATCATTTTCATTTATGTACTCTAAATCCTTCGATAAAATAATTTGATTTTTTATTTCAGTTAAAGATCCATGTGCTTGGTAGTAAAACTGAATTTTTTCTTTTAAAGTCTGTCTCCCAAATCCTTCAGCTATATTTGAACTAATAGAGACCCCTGCTCTTTGTATTTGTGAAATTAAACCAAATCTTTCATCAGAAGGGAATTTCTTTGTGGTTTTATATAGTAATACGACTAGTTTATGAGCCTCTTTCCACGAATCAAGATCAGTAAATTCTTCAATTTTACCATCTTTATTCATGTATCTTCTTATTCATTAATCTTTAATCCTTAATCTATCTTCTACTTAAGACGAGAACGTCTTAAGAATGCTGGAACCGCACCCCACTCATCATCTTCACTTTCAGTTACTTCCAATTTTTTTGGTTCAGCCTCTACAACTGTTTGCTGTACTTGAGGAGCGATCGGCTTTGGGTTAGAAGGCAGAGCGTTGTAGATCTTTCCTTCGTTCATACGGTCTTCTCGGTCAACTGAAGAAGGTGTAGATATTTCTCTTGTGTCTGTACCAAAGAGAGTTTTACGACTTTGAGATTCAGGGAAACTCGAAGCGATAACTGTGATTTTTACTTCACCTTTTTTTAGTTTTTCGTATCGTACGGTACCGAAGATAATACGAGCATCAGGGTCGACAGATTCAGTGATCACTTTCGCTGCGTCTTGGATTTCAAACATAGTAAGGTCGTCTCCACCGGCAATAGAAAAGAGTACGCCTTTTGCGCCGTTGATAGAAACTTCGAGGAGTGGGGAATTGATCGCCATCCGAGCTGCTTCTTCTGCTCGTTTTTCTCCAGAAGCGTAGCCAATACCCATGAGTGCTGGCCCTGCATTGTGCATAACTGCACGAATATCGGCAAAGTCGATGTTGATCACGCCCGGAGTAGTGATAAGGTCTGAGATACCTTCTACTGCTGACTTCAAAATATCATCACACATTGAAAATGCATTTTTTGCGGTAGTTTCTTTGCTTATTGTAGAGAGAAGTCGGTCGTTTGGGATAACAATAATAGCATCTACTGCTTGTCGTAGCTCATCGAGACCTGTGTCGGCAAGGTGCATTCTCTGCTTACCTTCAAAGAAGAAAGGTTTGGTTACTACTGCTACAGTGAGAGCCCCCATTTCTTTTGCAATACGAGCGACAATAGGTGACGCACCTGTACCAGTACCTCCTCCGAGTCCACCTGCAATAAAGACCATGTCAGCGCCTTTAACTGCTTCCTGGATCTCTTCTTTTGTTTCTTCCACCGCACGTTTACCGAGCTCTGGGTTCATGCCGGTACCGAGTCCACGAGTGAGGTTTTTTCCAATGTGGATTTTCTTTTTAGAAAGAGAGTGATGTAGGTCTTGAGCGTCTGTGTTTACAGAAATAAAATCCACCCCTTTTACTTTGGAGTTGATCATGTGGTTTAAGGCGTTTTTTCCTGATCCACCGACACCGATGACTTTGATTCGAGCGAAGGCTTCTACTTCCGGCTTTATTTGTGGCATATAATTTATATTAGTGGGTTAGTCTTACAGAACTTCCACATCTGGCACATTTCGTTGTTGGATTGCAAAAAATAATTCTCACCGTACAATAAGTACGGCTCAAATTATTTTTCTGATCGGCCTAGAACTGCGCTCAGATCTGAAAGTTATTCTTTATTTAACGTGCGATCAATACGGGTGCTTGCTAATTCCCCCATATAATATCAGATATATGGAAAAATATAAACAATTGACAAGAAAGAGGTGAATATGATGTAATAAAAGGCAGAGTAGTACGCAGTACAGTCTAGTTAATTGGAGAAATGAAAAAATGTTGTTTGGTAGATTTGATGAAATAAATATGGCTCCTCAAGACGATCACGAGGATTTCCTTAAAGAGCGTCGTTTGGAGCCTGTGCGCCCAGATCGTCGTATGCGTGACAAGAATGGTCTTGCGGTTTTTACACCGCGAAGAGAAGCTTCGCTGCCTCATAAGCAAGCGAAAGAAGACGCAGTAGCACTTACTCAGCAGCTCTGGCATTCAGAGTTTACTCCTGTCCAAAGACGGGTAGTACAAGGGTTTCTGATCGAGCAGAAAAGTTTTGACGACATCGCTGCTGAACTTTCTTGCGAGTATGTTCGTGTATGCGTTGACGATGTGGTTCTTGCATACGCGTGTGCGTGTGACCTCGTTAATGCGGCAGCTTTCGTAAGCTGCTAAGCTACTAAGTTTGCGCGATACTTCTTTTCCAAGAAAGCTTCTTGGAAAACTTGGCCGAACCCCGTCGCGGTGCTTCGGCCTTTTCTATTGCCTAAAATTGTTTTAAGGCTAAATCGTGAGTACACGATCGCCCGAACACTTTGTATCCAAAGTGTTTTAGGGTAAAAACTGCTTCAACCAGCCGAGGCCTTTTTTAATAAAATCTTGAGTAGAACTTTTAATACCAATATCTGCTTGAGTGTCTTTAGAAAAACCTACCATGCAGAGGCCATATGCTACAGACCATGTAGAGTCTCCAATACGACTTTTTTCACCGAGGTGTATTTGAGCAACTTTTGAAGGAAGTTTGAGGCTCGCTTTTGCAAAGTCTTCAATAGTGCCGATACCTGAGCCTCCACCTGAAATAAAAATACCACCAGGAAGCATTCCATTTCGGCCGATTTTTTTAAGGTGTGCTTCGATAAGCTCGAACATATCAGAAAGTCGAGCGTTTACTATTTCTTCAAGTTTTTTACGAGGCACGCTCGTCTGGGTAACTACACCCATCTTAATATTCTCTGCTTCTTCAATAGGAACTTTAAGACCTAGTGCAATGTCATGAGTGATATCGGTAGAGCCGATAGGGAAGACTTCGAGTGAGATAGGGATATTGTTTTCATATACAACAATCGAAATAGTCTCTGCTCCGATATTTGCAAGAACACAACCCGCTATTTTCTGTGCTTTGGTCAACGTGACTACGCTTGCGGCAATAGGAGATGCGAGTACGTCTATCACTTCAATACCTGCTCGGTCGACTGCGTACATCAGGTCAGCGAGGTGAGGTTCAAGACAGGTGATAAAAAGCATTTTGGCTTCGAGTTTGGAGCCTCTCATACCCATCGGCTTGTTTCCAAGCATCATCTTGCTATCTATCTTGTAGGAAACAGGAATAGCGTGGAGGATCCGTCTGTTTTGTATGAGTGCGGGAGGTATTTCTGCTTCACATGCGTCTGATACTTTTCCAAGATCAAGCTCGGTGATCTCGAGGTCAGCACGGCTGACCACAGTTTGACCGATAGAAGTTACCCCCGAAAGTCCAACCCCACCGACTGAAATATAAGCTCGTTTAATACTTACCCCTGAAGTTTTCTCTGCTTGAGCTACGGCTGTCGCGACACTTTCGGTCACATCTTCTGTGTTGATAATGTATCCGTGTCGCAAACCTTTGGACTCTGCAATACCAGTACCTAAAATACGAGGAGTGTTTTTTCCGTTTTCCTTGGACAGTTCAGTCACTACCACTTTTACTTGGTAAGTTCCGATATCTATTCCCACTGTTATATTTCGTGCCATTATAAAAAAGAGAGTTTGAGAATCTCAAACCAAAAAGTTAGACAGAATATTAAGAGGAAAAAAGAAGTGGTGAAATTGTTTACACACCAAACTGAACGCGGATTTTTTCTTCTGCTTTCTCCATTGTACTACCATGATCCATTCCTTTCAAATGCATCAAACCGTGGATAAATAAAAAGGCGATGAAGTTGTCGTATGTTCGGTCAAAACTTTTTGCTTCACGACGAGCTTTCGCGGGTGTAATAAAAATCTCACCTGACTTTTTGTCTAGTGTAAAAGAGAGGATATTGGTTGGCTTGTCTTTTTGTCGGTAAGTGTTGTTGAACTTTCGTGAGCATCTCTCGCCGATAAATACAAGTGAGAGCTCATAGTTTTTACCCATGACAGCATCTTTCATTTGAGCAAAAGGCAAGCTTGGAAGCTTGCCTTTTGTTTTATTCGTTATGGTGAGAGATTCGTTAATCATCTTTTAAAGAAATTTTAGAACTGAGCAAAGTTCTAGGCAGACTAGGGAAATAATTTGAGCCAGCCTGAGTGCGCTGGTGAGAATTATTTTCTGAAGTCTAACAACGAAATTTGCCAGTTATGAAAGTTCTATTTTCGATTCTGTCCACGAGATGTATCAGCAAGTTTCCCCAATTTAATCTGCTCTTGAATATTTTCTCGTTTCTCAATTGCTTTAAGGGTTTTCTTCTGCTTTACGTAAGGAGAGAGCTTTCGAGTAGCGTATCGGAGGCTTCGTACACGAGGAAGGATACCTGCACCCTGTACACGCTTAGTAAAGCGTCTGAGGATTGCGAGGTTGTTTTCGTTGTTATTTTTGATTACTTCTGCGTTTATACTCATAGTCCTGACATACTATCATACATCTTTTATTCATTCAAGGGCTATACCTTGCCTCAGATTAAGGCTTAAATCGTCTTTCTGGTGAACTGAAAAGTCCATAAGATGCTTGATAAAATAAACAATAGAGTGTATATATAAATAGCCACTGAGGCTAATTGTGCAAGGAGATAAAAAGTGGAAGAAGAAAAAGAGGGGGGTAGTGATCTAGACCAGCAAGTGCCGCCCTTGCCCCCAACAAAAAAGGATATAGTTTCTGATATGGACATAGACTGGGGTGACCTAAGTTCTGTATTAAAAGAACGTTTTGATTAACCGCCCACCGGCACAAAGTCCGGGTGGGCGGATTTTGTATTCTCCTAACCTCCATCTTTCACTAGAAACCTTGCTCAGCATAACTTTTCCAGGGCCTTGCACAGCCCTTAGAGAATAACAACGGTACTCCGTTGATCAGTCTCTTGAAGGGCGAGCAGTCCGCTAGCCCAACAGGGCTAGATAGGTTGCCCGGGAAAAGTTGTGGTGAGATAAGGTTTCGTCTCGCTTTCCCTTTATTTCTTTGCCTTATGAAGCCCTTTGAGGTGTTTTGAAAGCTCTTTTATATGCATCGTCTCTTGTTCACGAGTATCTACAGAACGCACGATCACTGTCTCTTCGATAGCTTCTTTCTGACCGATAATAAGAATATGCGACACGCCTAGATATTCGGCAGACGAGAGTTGGCCGGTGATTTTTTCTTTGGTTAAGGAATGATACACAGGGATTTTTTCTTTACGAAGAAGCTCGATAACATTGAGCATGCGGAGTTTGGCATGGTTTCCTAACTGTACAACGTAAAACCGAGGAGTAGAAAGCTGTGTTGTATCTATTTTTTTCTGACCTGCTTTTTTGGTGTACATGAGAGTGATCCCACACGAAGGAAATTCTTTTTTATACCCCACCTTTTTAGCAAGATAGTTGTATCGGCCGCCGTAAGCGACGAGTTCTGACACCTCACCTTTTTTAGTTACTACTGTTTTTCGTATCTCAAACTGAGTATGAGAAGAGGAACCTTTTGGAGGTATGAGGTTGTGAGCAATTCGATAGGAAATACCAAAGCTTTCCAAAAACTCGAGCACTTCTTTAAAATGATCACGGCTGACTTCTGAAAGGGTGTTTAAAGATTTTGGTGCATTTGCAACAAAAGATTCAAGATGAGTTTCTGTGGCTTGTACGATACTAAAAATATTTGTTTTAAACCGCTGACGGTCTGTGGCAGATACCAGATGCATATTTTTCTTAAAGTATGCAGTAAGTTCTCGTTCAAATTTGGCAAAAGACTCCTTGTCCCCGGTTGAGTTGATGTCGATATACATATCCGCATGATCTTCTTCTGAAAGTATTGCCCATGCTGTTTTCAGGACTAGAGCTTCAGCCACCGCTCGTGGACTGTTGATCACTTCGAGCCCGCACACTTCTTGAGTTGGTTTTTTCTTCTGACCACTTCCTCCGAAAGGTTTTTTTACATAAAACAGTCCTGGTTGAGGCAAGGTTCCAAAAGGTGAGTCATTAAAAAAACGCAACAGAGCAACTCGTTCTTCTGAGAGTAGAGGATATAGGTCGAGTTCTTTTAGATTTTTTGCTTTTGTCTTGTCTTCTGCGGTGATATGAGGAGGGGTGATCGAAGTAAAGCCGTAGTGGTGAGCTATCCCACCTGTTTGGTCTACTTCTTTTTCTATAAACTTGGGTACTGCCTCAGGTTTAGGTTTACTTGTCATAAAAGTATATTATTGTGTGTGTGAACCGGGGAATAAGCCTATCTGGTTAAATGGGTAGAGTCGAAGAAGTGTTTTTCCGATGATATCTTCGGAAGGTAAAGCCCCCCATCCTCGTGAATCAAAACTTCCTGCTCTGTTGTCGCCCATCACAAAATATTCGTTGGCACTGAGACGTCGAGTCAGTGTATCTGTGCTTTTGAGAGTGATGAAAGATTGGTCGAGCGTAAAACCTTCTGGGTGTTCAGTGTTGATGATTGTTACAATGCCGTTGTCGATTTCCACTGTTTCTCCGGGAAGGCCAATGACTCGTTTTATAAAGTCTCGAGAGGTGTCTGCTGGGTATTTCATGACAATAACGTCGTATCGTTTTGGAGGGTTGAGACGGTAGGAGATCTTGTCGATGATCAGATAGTGACCTGTTTCAAAAGTAGGGGACATAGAAGCGCCTGAGACAATGTAAGGCTCTGCGACAAATTTGCGGAATGGGTAGATAATACACACTGCAATGATTGCAAATGTTACAAGCTCTTTTAAGAAAGAAAATCCTCGGATAGGCTTTTCTTTCAAAACTTCTGGTGTTTGTAGAGGATCCATGTGTTCTCTATTGTAGGCTAAAAGGTGTAGTTGACACAAGGTGTTTTTGCGTGGTGGTGTGGATAGGGGTGGTGAGAGGAGAGCTTATGCAAAATACTTTCTAGAGCCTTCCCTCTAGCGCCCCTGCCGGCGCTCTCGGCCGTCCTCGACCCAAACCTGTCAAGAAGGGGTGCCTTGACAGGTCCATGCTTTGGGCCTGCGGAGGCTCCAGAAAGTACTTTGCACAAGCTCTCTCGAGAGCGGGTGGTTTTGCGGATGCTCCGGAAAGCATTTGTAAGTAGACTCTGACTTCTGTGAGTAAACTTAGTGATTGACAAATACAATATTAATATGTATATTATAAAAAGGAGATTGTTGGCACCCACAACTCTCAATTCGAATTTAAATACAAACTAATTTCTCCACAGAAGGAAGCGTCACAGCTTCTTTTTTCGTCTCCGATGTTGTTTGAGTACTTCTCCAGGAGTCTTGTAATCAAGACATTTCATGATCCTCC
>JAPLZY010000018.1 GCA_026394775.1 Candidatus Zambryskiibacteriota bacterium | reverse complement strand
TTCCTGACTAATTCCAGTATCGGTCGTATTGTTTCAAATTGCTCCCGAGTGATATCACTCGGATATGTTTTTCGCATACCTCATATATTAAAGGGCTAGTATGCTGGGTATTATATCAAAAAGATTGTGAACAGGCTCTTAGAAATTCGAATGGCATGTCTTTCTTTTTCTCTTTCTTGTATCTTACATACAGTAGGTTTATAACCAATGTTTTTTAATTGCAGTGATAATATTTTCTGCAAGAGGAGTAATTGAACTTGTAATATTTACCATTAAATATCCCCTATCTGTGTATATACACCCGTCTGTTTGAACCAATCCTCTTAAACATTCTTTAGTAAAATCTTGATCTTCCAGAATCCAGTTGGGAATTTTTACATCCTGATTGTACTTTGAACCACCCTTTGCTTTCCAACCTAAGATATCTTCTAGCGAATTGGAGTAACAACTTACATCAAGACACCCCTCATTAGGACGATCCACTAAGGAAACAATATTGTTAGGTAGAAGTTTTTTTAATGACTCCTGAACATGAAGATAAAGCTCAGGATATTTTTTATCACACGTAATTCTTAACCTTACTGCTCTTCCATTAGAATTGGAAAGATTACCGTTATCTAAAGCGAGGCCTATAATATACGCACGGAGTTTTTTGTCAGTACTGACAATTCTTTGCATTATCGTTTAATTATACCACCACTTCCTTACACGAAAAAAATCCCCGAAGGGATCTTTTAATTTGTGCCGAGGGAGGGAGTCTCGACCTCGAAATTTTCAATTCCGTCGAATTAAAAATTTCTGGTCACCGGATTATCGACAAGCACTGCTGTGCTCGTAAACCGATAATCCGTTCGAGTCCCTCACGCAATGCTTTGCATTGCTCCTCAGCACAAATAAAAAAATCCCCGAAGGGATCTTTTAATTTGTGCCGAGGGAGGGACTCGAACCCTCAAGTCTTGCGACACAGCATTTTGAGTGCTGCATGGTTACCAATTTCATCACCTCGGCAATACACAAAACAATACTGTAATTTAGACAAAAAATCAATTTTGGACTAATATGGGCACATGTCGATAAACACTCGTTAATTGACTTCCGTCAGGGATGGCATGCCTTGAAACAAACGGATCGCTAGCCGTTTATGTGCAGGGTGGCAAGTAGTGACACGCGAACGCCTCACCGGACCCTGCACATGAATGGTTTTTTTACACTCAAATGTCTAAACCAAAAGTTTTAGTGATCCTCGGTCCCACTGCAGTCGGTAAGTCCGATCTAGCAGTTGAAATAGCTCTCAGCATAACGGGCCTAAAACGTGGTATTCCCACGTTCGGCCGAACAGGCGAATCTACTTCAAAATCGCCTGTTTTAGGCGAGGTTATTTCTGCTGATTCACGACAAGTCTACACAGGACTTGATATTGGTACAGGGAAAATTACAAAAAAAGAAATGCGGGGTGTTCCTCATCATCTGCTCGACGTGATGAATCCTAAAAAAGTCTTTAGTGTTGAGCTCTGGAAAAAGTATACTGAAGCTGCAATCAAAGACATACTCTCTCGAGGAAAACTTCCTATCATTTGTGGAGGAACTGGTTTTTACATTCAATCTATCGTCGACAACATTACCTTACCTGACGTCCCTGCAGACCTGAAACTACGAAAAAAGCTTTCTTTGAAAAGTACCGACGAGCTTTTCCTAATGCTTAAAAAACTCGATCCAAAACGTGCAAAAAATATTGATGCGAAAAATCCAGTTCGACTGATCCGTGCTATTGAGATTGCTCAAACACTTGGTACCGTACCAAAAGTAAAAAAAGTGAAAAGCCAATATGAATTTATTCAAATCGGACTTACTTTACTACCTGAAATATTGCGAGAAAAAATACACGCCCGCCTCCTCTCACGTATGAAAAAAGGAATGCTTGCAGAAGCACAAAGACTGCACGCAAGCGGCCTCTCATACAAACGCATGGAAGCACTCGGGCTCGAATATCGATACCTCGCTTTGTATTTACAAAAGAAGATTTCTAAAAAAGAATTGGCTGAACAAATAGAACTTGGAAACGTACAGTACGCCCGCCGGCAGATGCAGTGGTTTAAAAGAGATAAGAGGATTGAATGGTTTGATGGGGAAAAGAAAGCAACAATAAAAAAACACCTGAAACAAAAACTATTTTGATTCTCTTTATGACATATGCTAAGGTGAAATAAGGAGAGTGCAATGAATGGAGCAAACGCAGTTATTCAAGATCCTTACGAAAACACACTAGTTGTACTTCACAACTATGGATCAAGACTCTGGGGACTTCCTGGAGGTGGGATTGAGGCAGAGGAAGAACCTGTTGACGCAGTTATACGCGAGACAAGAGAAGAAACAGATCTTGAGCTAGATAAAAATCAGTTAACTCTGATCGCTATATGTACCAGGAGAAACAAAGAATCAGTCAACCTCTATAAGACCTTTAATTTTAAAGGTAACTTGGCGATAAATCTACCTGGCGAGATATCTGATGCTCGATTTATGAGCTTTGAAGAAATCTTCTGCCTTCACAAAAAAGATAAATTTGGAACCGGATATCTGCGTATGATTATCATGCACATGATGTGCTTGCAGGGCTTAGATACACCGGTAGTTGAGAGATACCTTTACGAACCCATTGTATTTGACGCAGGAGCTCTTGGTGTTCTTACAATCTAGCGGGAGCTCGTCAGAGCTCCCTTTTTCCTTGCCAAAAATACAAGAAACAAATACGATAAGGAGATGAAAGCTATTATACTTGCCGGTGGAAAAGGTAATCGTCTGCAGCCACTGACCCACACTATCCCCAAACCACTTATTCCCATCAACAACCTACCGATCATAGACCGTCTTTTTACTTCCCTTCCCGATGAAATCGATGAAGTGATTATTGTTGTAGAACATCTCAAAGAGAAAATCAAAGCACATGTGGGAGATTTTTTTCAGAACAGAAAAGTTTCTTATGTTGATCAAATAAGCATGCGTGGCACTTTTGGTGCATTACTCTCAGCCAAAGACCTGCTTTATCCGGGAGAGAAATTTCTTGTACTCAATGGCGATGATATTTATGATAAAAAAGAACTAGAAATACATCTCGTTCATTCTAGAGCTTTCGGTCTACAAAAAAGGCTCATGCCTGGGTATCACAGTATTCATATTGACCCTATGGGAAATATCGAAGGTTTTTATCCTCAAAATGACATCGAAAAAGTAAACGGGTCATTTGTTGCAACAGGCTCATATGTAGTGGATACGCACATCTTTGATGCTCCTGCGGTACAGCTTCGCGACGGAGAATACGGTTTACCCCAAACACTACTCGCACAAAAAGACATTTTTCCTATTACAGCGGTAGTGATGCAAAAATGGCTTCCAATAAACTCTTTTGAGGATAAAGCTGCTGCTGAAAAAAATACCTTATGAATACTATAGACATTATACTCAAAGAACTTGAGGGAAATAATTACAGTATCTCAACAGACACTCGCAAAGATGTTGCAGGATCTGTCTATTTTGCATTAACTGGTGAGAACTTTGATGGGAGCGCTTTTATCGAGGATGCCTTAGCGAAAGGTGCTGTTGCAGTGGTTACAGAAAACAAAAGCAAAGCGGGCGAACATGTATATGTAGTGGACAGTGTACTTACGGCCCTACAGAAAGCTTCGACTGCATATCGTGCACTTTTTAATATTCCTCTTATAGCACTCGGTGGATCAAACGGAAAAACCACAAGTAAAGAACTACTCAAAGAAGCGCTTAAAAGTAAGTACAAAGTGCACGCCACAGAAGGAAGTCTCAATAACCATATTGGCGTACCTCTCACTCTTTTTTCAATGCCTCAAGATACAGAAATAGGAATTTTTGAAATAGGAGCAAACCATCCGAAAGAACACCTCGATCTTTTAGAAATATTAAACCCAACTCATGTAGTGGTGACCAACAACGGCATGGACCACCTCGAAGGCTTTGGCTCACCTCTCGGAAGTCGACTTGCCAACAAAGAGATTTACGACTGGGCAAAGGAAAATAATGCAAAGACTTTTGTGCACAAAAATCATCCTGACTTGATTGAAGACTCTACAGGAATTGAACGAATTTTGTACCCTGAATATACTCTTGCCACTGTGCCAGGAACATTCCTTTCTTTTTCGTATGACGACAAAAAATACACCACTCAAATGATCGGAAACTACAACCTAGAAAATGTCGAACTGGCCGTATCGATCGGACAGTATTTTGGTGTGAAGAAAGAAGATGCACTCGATGCAGTATGCAACTACGCTCCAAGTTCACGACGCTCACAATTTATTCAAAAAGATAATATTGATTTCATTGTCGATTGCTACAACGCAAACCCGACAAGTATGAAGCTTTCTCTTGATAGTTTTCTAACTTCTGCAGCTTCTCAAAAAGGAGTTATTCTGGGCGACATGCTAGAGCTTGGAGAGTATGCGGACGACGAGCATAAAAAAATAGTTGAATATGTACTCAGCGCTCCCCTTACGACTCGCATATTCATCGGCATTTTTTTTAAAAAAGCACTAGCTGATATCTCCGGTGATTTTAAATGGTTTGAAACGAGCGATGAAGCGAAAATCTGGTTTGACCAGCAAAATTTTTCAGGTTTTACATTTCTTTTAAAAGGATCCCGAGGGCTGAAAATGGAGAAGATACTGGTCTAGTCATGACTTGTATTAAAGTATATATATGTGTTTAAATTGTATTTAGATGCCCTACCCAGAAGTATGTAAAGAGTGCGGACAAGGCTTTGTCGTTACCACAGAACACACTTGTGAGTTCTGTGATGAAAAAGCCAAGAAAGAAGAGCTAACCTAACCCCCGCCACCACGGAAACAATCCGAGGGAGGCGGATTTGTTTTTTAATTTATTACTTCAACCTATCTTTAGCTGTCTTTAGCTGTCTTTTTTGCAATACGTTCTGGCTGTTTGACCCACTGTTTACCCTCTTTTGTTCCTTTATTTTTTGCTCGATTTGTCGCAATCTTTTCACCAACAGTTAAATGTCCTCGTGCTTTTTTAGGTAAATAACGACTTTCTCCAGGCTTACCTGTATATCCCCAATCTTCTTTTGTCCATTTTACGAGACTATTTTTGGAAGACTTTTCTCCTATATATCCGCCACCACGTTCCTTATATATTTTTACCGCATACTGCATAGCACGGGCCGAAAATTTACCCATTTTCATGACCGCTTCATTTTTACAATATTCCCAGAGCGGTTCGTTATCTCTTTTTGCTGATTTAGATTCCATGTTGGTTTACATGTTATTTGGGGGAGATGGAAGAATCGGTAAGGAATAATTTTTTCGTCGACACTCAAAAATTTTCCCTACCCGGACTCGCGACCTAGTCTGCTGACTAGGTGCCCGCTCCGTCTTTCGATTCCTCATGTAAAAGCCTAACAGGCTTTTACTCACCTTACTGCGGGCGGTGGAGGAATCGAACCCCCAATAGCGCGTTTGGAGTGCGCTGTTATACCACTTAACTAACCACCCGATAATAAATAGAGTAACAAAAAAACGCCCTTTTGGCGAATTTTTGTTAGAAATTATTTCTTAGTCTCTTTGAAAGTTATTCGTTTCCGAAGCTTTTTACTGTATTTCTTGAGCTCGATTTTGCGTTCTACAAGCTTCTTGTTTTTAGAAGTCCAGTATACCTCGTCGGTCTCTTTATTTCGAAGTGGGATTAATCGATCTTGTGACATATATTTAAGTAGCCCCTATGGTAGCATAAAAAGGGCAAAAAAGGCAAATCCTAAGCGTTTTTGCTTGCCATAGCCTTCTTCAGCGCCTCATCTATCTTTCGAGCAATTATCTTCATATCTTTCTCTTTTTTTCCCCGAGTCGTTTCCGCCGCAGCCCCTATTCGTATTCCCGACGGATCTTTCGGACTTCGGGTATCCCCCGGTATAGTGTTTTTGTTTACAATAATCCCCGCTTTTTCGAGCACATCACTTGCCTCTCCACCAGAAATACCTTTACCTTCACGCCAGGTATCCAACAAAAAAAGATGACTGTCCGTGCCTCCCGATACGATACGCCACCCGAGAGAAGAGAGCTCTTTTGCAAGTATTTCTGCATTACGGATCACTTGTTTAGCATACGATTTAAAAAAAGGCTCCAGGGCCTCCTGGAGGGCCACAGCCACAGCTGCGATCTGGTTTATATGCGGACCACCTTGAAGCCCTGGGAACACTGCTTTATCTATTTTTTCATTTAATTTTCTTTCATCTTTTCGTGAAAAGATAAGGGCGCTGCGAGGACCTCGGAGAGTCTTGTGGGTGGTTGTCATAACCGTATCAGCATATGCAAAAGGACTCGGATACACACCGCCTGCTACGAGCCCTGCTAGATGCGACATGTCGACATGCATCAGAGCTCCGACTTCTGTTGCAATTTCACGTATTTTTTTCCAATCGACAACCCGAGAGTATGCAGTAAAACCAACCACTATCAACGCCGGTTTTTCTTTCAGAGCGATCTGCCTGATAGCCTCATAATGAAGTCTCTCTGTGACTAGGTCTACGAAAAAAGGTATTTGCTTCCACCACTTTCCCGTTACAGAGACAGCGTGTCCATGAGTAAGATGTCCACCATGATCCAGAGAAAGCCCCATTATCTTTTCTCTATACGGCACAAGCGCGGTATACACTGCCACGTTTGCAGGCGAACCTGAGAGTGCCTGTACATTTACTCCCCATTCGCTTTCTGATAGTCCAAACACACTTCGTGCTCGGTTCATGCAGAGTGTTTCAAGTTCATCTACATATTCATTACCTCCATAGTATCTTTTACCGGGATAGCCTTCTGCATACTTGTTTACAAACTCAGAAGCCAACGTAAACCGCACATCTGAAGAAACATAATTTTCAGACGCAATGAGATTGATTACTTTTTTCTGCCGAGCTTTTTCAAGCCCTAAAAGTCGTGAGATTTCTTTGTCTTTCATGAGGACACTATACCAAAAAGGTAAAGAAAAAGCTTGACCTTATGATTCTTTTTGACATTTAGTTTAAAATAGTGTATAAGTAAACAAGAGTCTTGTACGCGCCGGTCGCGAACATCTCATTGCATGAGTAAGTCTGCAATGAGCAGCCTGATTCTAAAAAGACCTCAGTGATGAGGCGTGTGAGTACAGGAGATGAGAATTTAGGATGTTGCGAGAGGCCACTCGAATTGAGCATTAGAGTTGTAGGTTACTCCAACCTATCTCTTTAGTGCGGGAATAGGTCTACTACGCAACAAGGGACAAGAAACCCTCGGGCAGACCAGCCCATAGTGTCGAACCGAGACGAAGCTATGTTATGCATAGGCTGGGACACAAATCCTAAATTATCAATATACGAAGGGATAGTAAGAATAAGATTATTTTGTTCTTATGCGAATCGTATATTATGCCATTCTCTACTCTACTCACACTCCCCCTGTCGCCAGTTTCTGGCGACTTTTTTATTAGTTAAATACTAAATATTGCCCTTCACTTACCACTTCCATGTTACCATCGAGCACCTTGAGAGCAGACTGATCGTCCAGAGCATACACTTTATCTTTAATTTCTTTTACAGCCTCCATGATATTTTCTTCTCTCACTTTAGTAAAGTAGTCTGAGTTGAGGTGCGGCATAATATAAAACTCCACAAAACCAAGACCTTTTATGATTTCTTTTTTTAATTCTTCTTCATAAACTACTGCGTAAATCTCAGACGCTAAATCTTTCCCTGTCACCATGCTTCCGGCACTCACACCCACGTACACTCGAGTCTTCAAAAGTTCAGGTAAAAGAGTATCGAGTCCCGAAAGACGCATCCATTTCATAAGATAATATTCATCACCTCCTTCAAAATACAGAACATCGACTTGTTCAAACTTAGGTAACCAAATATCTCTATCCACAGCAGAAATATCAGCAATATCAATTGATTTAAAATTTTGTTTTTTTAAATTTATCAAATCATCAATCAACCAAATTTTGTCTCCCGCTTCTTTATTAGAAGCTGTTGGAACAAAAACAAGTGAGGTATCTTCTGGCTTTTTACCGACCAGTTCGAATAATGCATCAGATATTGAAGCGTTTGTGAGCCCAGCAGAAGTAAGAAGGAGTTTCATAAGTGTGTAAAATTTAAATTTGACATTAATAATTAAGGGCGTATGATATACACATCACCACGAAAAGTCCCCTTGCAGGCCCGTCCTGCAAGGGTCCTTTTTTATCTAAAACCTACTTTGTTTTTCAGATCGTTCATAAAAGCTATATTTTTCTTGGCAAATTTCTTAAGAAGTGCGGAACACTTATTTCGATCAGGTACTAACACTGTTTTAAGTTTGTTCTGCTGCAACAAATATTGGACAAGACAATAGAAATCGCCGTCACCAGTTACAATCAGAGCTTTGTCAAAATTTGGAAATTGAATCATTGTATGTAAAACCATCTCAGCATCAACATTACCTTTTATTGTTCCATCTTTATATTTTAAAACTGGCTTCCAAATACAAATAAAACCTGCCTTTTGAAGTTTCTCGTACAAGCTGTTATTTCCTTCAATATAACCCAGAAAAAGATAGGCAGTTGTAATATTGTAATGTTCTTGGAGGTATACACGGAATCTTTTCCAATCAATACTCCATCCCTGAGATCTGATCGAGAGGTGAACATTTTGAGCATCAATGAATGCGTAGTTATTCATTGGTATATTGTAGCAAAGTTTAGATTTTTTAAAAAACCACTCTTCAGCAGTTCTTTTGTGCGCCGGGAAGGATTCTTCCGCGAGTCAAAATTTTCCGTCGAAAATTTTGCTCGTGTCCGCAGCTCGCGACCTAGTCTGCTGACTAGGTGCCCGCTCCGCTTTTCGAATCCTTACGTAAAGGCGTAACACGCCTTTACTCCCGTACGACAAAAAGAAAAAACTCCCATAAGGAGTTTTTTCTTTTTGTGCGCCGGGAAGGATTCGAACCTTCGAAGACCAAGGTCAGGAGATTTACAGTCTCCCCTCGTTGACCACTTGAGTACCGACGCATATACTCACAATTAAGACTCTAACATATTTTTATCTCGAGTAAAAGCATAAAAAAACCCTGAACCAGGTTCAGGGGATTTTTTAGCTTGTTTAAACAATTAGACCATCACTCACCACGAAGCTCTCTGAGAGTGAGGCTTTCCGAGGCTTTTTCACATCAAACATAAATTCTTTGTTTTTGAGGCCCACCGAGATAGATCCTCCTTTTACAATCCCCTTGCTGATCATGAGAGCAGCAATTGGATTTAGGATCTTCTGCTGAATCAGGCGCTTGAGCGGACGTGCGCCGTACTGAGGGTTATACCCTTCTTCTGCCAAAAGTGTGTATACATCGGGCGTAAGCTCGAGACGAATTTCTTTTTCAGCAAGTCGTTTGGTCACAATGCCAACCTGAATACCAACAATCTCTCGGATCGCTTCTTTGCTCAAAATATCAAATGTAATGATTTCATCCAAACGGTTGAGGAATTCTGGTCTAAAGTAGTCTTTAAGTGCATCATTTATCTTTGCTTTTGCATCGTTGTAGTCTGCTTTTTCAGATGGGTCAGACGCAAAGCCGAGTTTTTGCATACGGTCTATATACTGAGCTCCAATATTTGAAGTCAAAATAATCACCGTATTTCTAAAGTTTACAGAACGCCCTTTTGCATCGGTCAGTTTTCCATTGTCCAAAACCTGAAGCAAGATGTTAAACACTTCTGGATGTGCTTTTTCAATCTCATCGAAAAGTATTACTGCATATGGTCGATGACGCACCATTTCAGTCAAAGTCCCTCCTTCTTCATGTCCGACATAGCCTGGAGGAGCCCCCACAAGCTTTGACACACTATGTTTTTCCATAAACTCAGACATATCAACACGGATTAGTGCTTTGTCGTCGTCAAACATAAACTCAGCCAGACCTTTGGTGAGCTCTGTCTTACCTACACCTGTAGGGCCAAGGAAAAGAAACGAACCGATTGGTCGATTTGGGTCAGCAATACCCGCTCGTGAACGCTTGATCGTATCTGAAATCTTTTGTACCGCTTCACTTTGACCAACAATGCGTCGTTTCAATACTTCTTCCATGCGCACCAACTTTTCTGCCTCTTCTTCAAGCATTCGGGAAACAGGGATACCTGTCCACTTAGACACAATCATTGCAATATCATTTTCCGTAATCTCTTCTTTCAAAATTCTCCGAGAACTTTGAAGTTTCTTGAGACGCTTACTTTTCATATCAAGCTCTTTCTCAGCTTCAGGAATGAGGCCATAGTGTATCTCTGCAGCTCTTGAGAGGTCTGCCCTCGCTTCTGCCCCATCTGCTTGTTGTCTCAAGTCTTCGAGTTCTTTTTTAAGCTCTTTGATACCAGACACGGTTTCTTTTTCGTTTTTCCATTTAAGCTCAATCTCTCCTGTCTTTTCTTTTAAGTCAGCGAGTTCTTGTTCAATCTCTTTGAGTCTGTTTTTTGATTTTACATCCACTTCTTTTCTGAGTGCTTCTCGTTCAATTTCTAGTTTAATAGTCTTTGAATGCGCTTCCTGTAACACAACCGGCATATTTTCAAGAGCGATTTTTAGATACGCTGCCGACTCGTCGATCAGGTCCACTGCTTTGTCAGGAAGAAATCGGTCTGTGATGTAACGAGAAGAAAGATGCACCGAAGCAACAATAGCTTCGTCGGTGATACGCACTCCGTGATAGAGCTCATATTTTTCTTTGAGTCCTCGCATGATTGTAATCGCATCCGGAATTGACGGCTCACTCACTTGTACAGGCTGAAAACGACGTGTAAGCGCTGGGTCTTTTTCAATATATTTTTGATATTCGCGAAGTGTGGTTGCTCCAATAGCACGCAACTCTCCACGAGCAAGCGCGGGCTTGAGCATATTTGATGCGTCCATTGAACCTTCGGCAGCACCCGCTCCCACGAGTGTGTGTATTTCGTCAATGAAGAGAATAATCTTTCCATCTGAACGCTCTATTTCTTTCAAAATATTTTTAAGTCGTTCTTCAAACTCACCTCTGTATTTTGTACCCGCAATCAAAAGTCCAAGATCGAGTGATACAAGTTCTTTGTCTTTCAATGACTCAGGCACGTCTCCTTGAAGCATTCGGACAGCCAAACCTTCGGCAATAGCAGTCTTCCCCACCCCCGCTTCTCCGATAAGAATAGGATTGTTTTTTGTTCGACGAGAAAGAATCTGAATGACGCGAGAAATCTCTTCATCACGACCGATCACGGGGTCGAGCTTGTTAGCTTGAGCCAGCTTGGTGAGACTTCGTGTGTATTTTGAAAGCGCTTTAAATTTTTTCGTTGCAGGCGCATCTTCATTATCTCCAGTACGCAAATCTTCGAGCACTTCAAGTACCTGATTTTTAGTAAGTTTGAATTTAGAAAGCAGGTCACGAGCAGGACCAGGACTTTCGAGTGCAGAAATAAAAAGATGTTCTGTGGAAACAAACTCATCTTTTAAATCCAGTGCTACTTTTGCTGACAGTTCGATGAGCTGTGCGAGCTCTGGTGTGAGATACACTTGATATGACGGTGAGATAGTCTGACCACCGTCTACTCCCTCAATCTCATCGATAAGTGAGTCAGTGAGCAATATAGTATCGACTTCGAGCTTATCGAGTATAGAAGTAACTACGCTTTCGTCTTGAAGAATAAGCGCTGTAAGGAGATGGAGTGGGTTTACGTGATTTTGGCCACGTTCAATAGCGAGCTCATGAGCTTTGCGGATCGCTTCTTTTGCTTTTGTTGTGAAATGATTGAATGGAGGCATATAAGATACGAATATACGAATAATACGAGTCTACGAATAGTTACGAATAAATTCAAACACTTAACATGTTAACTATATCTTCTTGGATTACTGAGGTCAAGAAGGCAGAAAAACATAATTTTTCCTGGACGGAAATTCAATATTATAGATTAAATAGAATTTTTCGGTGCTTCTAACAAAAGTGCCTCTCTTTTTACAAACGCTGCGGGAATATAAATTTTTGAAGATGAGAAAGCTGAAATGGAAAGTCCAAGGAGTTCGCCTGAAAGTGAAAATACTGGGCCACCGTATACAGAATCCACAGGACCAACATCTGCTGTAAATGAAGAAACAAATTTGGCTGCCACAGGATCTGGGTCTTTTATTGTGACAAGAGTAACTCGTCCTACAGACAATGCATTTGTTGTGTTTCCTCCGAGGACCACCACGCTCTGCCCGAGCTTTACATCACTCCCTGCAAAAGTAATTGGCGTAAACGTATATGCCTCTGCAGGTTTTGCTTTAAAGTATCCGATATCTGACTTTTTATCAGCAAAGATAGCAACAAGAGGTATTACCGTACCGTCAGACATCACTGCCACATACTGCATCACTTCAGAAATATTTTTCTTGTCAGTCGCAATTATTCCCTCTTTTGAAACCACGACACCGAGACCGTATAAATTATCCACCTCCACACTCTTGTTTCTCTCTCGAATACGCACAACGCTTTTTATATTTTTTTCAATAGCACCGATCACTTGGTCTTCTTCTTTGACTACAACCGTCTTGATTTGAGTTTCTTTTGTCCCTCCAGTGATGATAGTCTGGACCGGCCCCACTGTTTCTATAGTTCTTTCTACCACGCGATTGATCGTATTGGTCACTTCAACAGGCGCTTCCATAAGCAAAGAGACGGTAATGATGCCTGTACCAATAGAGGTCACGAAAGACACCAGGAGTACCAGCAAGACCATTTGATTTTTATTGAGTTCTTCCATAGTAATTCCATATTTGGCAAATTTCTTTGTCGGACTACGGCAATTTGATTGTCACCGTACAGCAAGTACGTCTCCAATCAAATTCCTTGTCCTTCTCGAACTTTGCTCAAATCTGTAATTCCTAAATTATAGCACAAGAGTTATACCAAACAATCTAAATAAGTGTCGCTTGTATAACAGCTTTTTTAAGTGCTTTCACAGCAAAAGCAACATCTTCTTGTGTTGTATCGATCCCAAGCGTAAACCTAATACTTGAACCTTTACATTCTTGCGACAGAGCCTCTACTACATATGAAGTTGAATCTTCTTTCAGAGTACGACACGAAGAAGAATATGACACGCACACTCCGTATGTATCGAGAGCGACAGTCAGATACTCCGCATCGACACCCTTAAAACATACATTCAGATTGTTTGGTGCGCGATATTCATATGAGCCGTTTAATGTCGCCTCCGGAAATTCTTTTTGAATTTTTTCCCACAAACTATCTCTGAGTGTTTTCACTCGATCACTCACTTCTTTTCGTTCCGCTTTTGCTAAAGTAAGTGCACATGCAAAACCAAGACAGAGCGAGACCGGCTCAGTACCCGACCGTAGAGAGTTTTCTTGTCCCCCACCCCACATGATCGGAGAGATTTCTGTACTACCTTTTACATAAAGACAGCCAATACCTCTCGGCCCCCCTATCTTTAATCCATCGAGAGAAAGCAGGTCAACCCCGAGTGTAGACATGTCGAGTCCATACCACAGCGGCACTTGGCACGCATCGGTATGAAAATATATCTTATGTGCACGGTCCTTATTTTTTAATTTAAGTAGTTGTGCAATATCACGGATAGGTTGTACTACACCGATTTCATTGTTTACATACATAACCGATACAAGGACAGTGTGTGGAGTAAGTGCCTCTTCAATGTTTTTTATATTCACTCGTCCATCAGAAAGTGGTGGGACAAGTGTTACATCTCCCCCTCGTCTTTCAATCTCTTTCAAAACTTCACGAATAGCAGGATGTTCAGTGGCAAGAGAAATAATATGCGGACGAGTAATACCGTTTTGCCGAGCTTTTTCAAACACACCTAAAAGGGCGAGGTTGTTGGCTTCTGTTCCTCCGCTCGTAAAAACAATCTGCCCCGCACTTGTATTTAAAGCTCGTGCCACATCCTTGCGTGCAGAAATCAAAAACTCTTTTGCTTTTCGAGCCTCAGCATACAGTGCGCTTGGATTGGCTAAAACATTTACATTAGTAAATGTTCGCCCGACTCCGCTTCCAGCGGAGTTTAGGGGAAAATTGCCATCCTCATATGAACGCATCGTATCAAGCACCTCTCTTCGTATAGGTGTCGAAGATGCATGGTCGAGAAAAACACGTCCTTTCCCCACATGTCTGGTTTTCTTCATTTTTAGCTTTATTTGTGTTAAAAAATTGAATATACCCATAAGTACTCTTACAGTAGCATTTTTTGCAAAATTTATAAAATACTGTATAATCACGAGATGCACATTGACCCGACCCTCCTTATATACATACTTATCGCTCTTGGAGTGATGCTCATAGGATGGATCGTCCGTCTGGAGATGCGAATAAACAAATTGCTCATAGGAAAAGATTCTCGTTCTCTTGAAGACTCGCTTGTGAGTGCTAAAAAAGATATTGAGCACTTACACGCATTTAAAAAAGATTCTCTAAACTATTTTTCTAATGTAGAAGATCGACTCTCTCGAAGTGTTCAGTCTGTAGAGAGTGTTCGGTTCAATCCATTTAAAGGCAGTGGCGAAGGTGGAAACCAAAGTTTCGCAACAGCATTCGTCAGTGAAAAAGGAGATGGTGTTGTAATCTCAAGCTTGTATTCAAGAGAACGCGTCAGTGTTTTTTCAAAACCTATAAAGAAATTTGAAAGTACATTTGAACTCACGGAAGAAGAACAGTCTGTGATTTCAAAATCTCAATCAACTCTTAAAGGTCGGTAATTTAATCACCGATTTGAAGATTTGAGCAAAGTTCTAGGCGGACTAGGAATTTGATTTGAGGCGTACTAATGTACGATGAGAATCAAATTACCGACGTCCAACAACGAAATTTGCCAAATATACAAATCCTGCTATATGAAAAATCACATTAAGATACCAGTAATAGCGATCATGGGCCACATCGACCACGGAAAGTCGACGCTATTGTCGTACATCAGAAACAAAGTAGTCAAGGCTAAATCATCTGCAGTAGCAGATGATCGCCTTAAGGCGTCTGGTAACACCCAGGCTAGCCCGGCTCAGGCGTTGCCTGAGCTTAGGGAAGCTGGTGGTATCACTCAGCACATCTCTGCATACGAAGTAGAGCACAAAACTTCAGACGGAAAATTACAGAAAATTACATTTCTCGACACACCTGGACACGAAGCGTTTTCTGGTATCCGAAAGCGAGGTGCGCATGTTGCAGATATTGTCATCCTCGTTGTTTCTGCAGAAGACGGAGTCAAACCTCAAACATTCGAGGCATTAAAATCAATCCTTGCTTCAAAGACACCTTACATCATCGCTATTACTAAAATAGACAAACCTGAAGCAAACATAGAGCGTGCCAAACTTTCTCTCGCTGAAAATGAAATATACGTAGAAGGCTACGGTGGCACTGTCTCAGCAATACCGCTTTCAGCTAAAACAGGTGAAGGTGTGCCCGATCTTTTAGATATGATCTCACTGGTCGCCGACCTCGAAGGTCTTACATACGACGCAAGCAAGCCTGCAACTGGCTTTATCTTGGAAAGTAATCTCGATGTAAAAAAAGGTATTAGTGCTACCTGCATTATCACCGAGGGAGTGCTCGAAAAAGGCATGTACATTGCATCAGGTACTAGTGCTGCACCTTTGCGTATCGTAGAAGACTTCACAGGCTCACCGATACAAAAAGCCTTTGCCGGCCAGGCACTCAAAGTGATTGGTTGGGACAGCTTGCCTCTTGTTGGAGATTCTTTTCTTGTGTGTGCAGATAAAAAAGAGGCAGCGCTCTATACAAGTCAAAACGAAACACTCCGGTCTTCAACAACAGAAGACGCATCTTTTACAGGTCGCGTGTTCCCTATCATCGTCAAAGCAGATGCTGGTGGAAGCCTCGAAGCGGTCATCGCTCAGATCAAAAAACTCGACACCGACCGTATTCACACAAAGATCATTCACTCTGGTATCGGCACTATTTCTGAAAGTGATTTGAAAGTAGCAAGTGGGGGCGACAAGGCACTCGTGATCGGCTTTACCACAAAAGTAGATGCGCTTGCAAAAGCGATTGCCGAACGAAACGGTATTGAGATCCATACCTTCGATATTATCTACAAACTTTCAGAATGGCTCGAAACAAAACTCACCGCAGAAACTCCTTCGATTGACGTCGAGGAAGTGACTGGAACACTCAAAGTACTTAAAATATTTAGTAAAGTGAAAGACAAGCAAATTCTCGGAGGACTCGTGGAAACAGGTAGTATTAAAAACGGCTCAGCGGTGAAAATCATGCGACGAGATGCAGAGATTGGTGTTGGTAAAATCCGTGAACTCCAAGCACAAAAAGTAAAGTCGGAAGAGGTTGCTTCCGGCAAAGAGTGTGGGGCACTCATAGAAGCAAAGATTGAAATAGTCCAGGGCGATCGTTTACAAACTTTTGTAATCTCACAACACTAACATGACAAGCGTACGTACAGAACGTCTTCGAGACGAACTTAAAGCATTGGGAGCACGGTTTCTAGAACAAGGAGGCAATGGTGCGTCTTTGTTGACCGTAACCGATGTCAGACTTTCAGGTGACAAAAAACTTGCCACTATTTTCTTTACGGCATTTCCTGAAAGCTACGAAAAGACAGCCCTCGAATTTGCTAAACGAAAGCGAAGTGAGTTTAAGCAGTTCATCCGTGACAAATCTCGCATCCCTCGTATCCCCCACATCGATTTTGAAATAGATCTCGGCGAAAAAAACCGCCAGCGAATTGACGAGCTTTCAAATCAAGGCTAACATAAACACTGGTGCACTATTTTTAGGTGCCAATGGTGCAGTGGTGAAGAGGCAACACATTGATCTGCAAAATCAACATGCGCGGGTTCGATTCCCGCCTGCACCTCCTGTTTTTATATAGATGCCGCGGTGGCGAAATTGGTCTACGCGCACGACTTAAGATCGTGTTCCGCAAGGAATGTGGGTTCGAGTCCCACCCGCGGCACAAATAATGAAAAGAGTTAGAAAATATATCAATCAGGATTTTTTCAAAACATGGAGTCCTAATATGGCTTATGTTCTTGGATATGTCGCTGCTGATGGATGTATTCATTCTTCTAAGGACAGGAAAGATTCATTCATCTTTAACATAACTTCAAAAGACAAGTCTCATCTCGTGAAAATAAGGGAGGTTCTTGAGTCAGAGTACAAAATCTCGTCAAAATTTAATGGAACTAAAACTGGAGGAGTTGCTTATCAAATTCAAGTTAGAAACACTACTATTTGCAATGATTTGATGGATTTAGGTATTCATCCGAAGAAAACTCATACTCTCCAACCTCTCATAATTACTGATGATTATTTCGCTGATTTTGTTCGCGGTTTTTTTGATGGAGATGGCACTGTATATTTATATAAAGTTAATGGCACTTGGCAAATAAAAACGGGTTTTGTTTGTGTGAGCCTGCCTTTCATAAATGATTTAAATATTAAATTATGTAAAGCATTAGATATCCCACTAAAGAAACTCCACGAGGATAAACCAAAAAATGGAGTAATTAAGTATTCGATTGATCTCTATGTTGATGATAGTAAGAAGTTTTTTGACTTTATATATAAAGATGATTCCTCACTTTTTCTCACTAGAAAGAAAAAGAAATTTGAAAAATGGAAGGCTCTCAAAAGACGAGGTTACATTAAGAATAATGATGTGTATCCTTCTAAGGTAGGTTGGCACCTAAATGGTAGATAATAGAAGGTATAGAAATTATCTAACTTATATGCTATAAATATAAAGTTATATTCAATTGCGCTCGTAGCTCATCCGGTAGAGCAGGCCCCTCTTAAGGGCAAGGTGGTTGGTTCAAGTCCAACCGGGCGCACAGAGAATTATAAATAATTTTCGCACACAAGACAATAAGCACTTGACAAAACATTGGGCGAGTGGCGTAATTGGTAAACGCGCCAGTCTTAGGAACTGGTGGGGAAACCCGTGGGAGTTCAAGTCTCCCCTCGCCCACAATATTCAAAAAACAGCTCACGCTGTTTTTTGTTTTAAAATTTTAATTGAAAACACCAGAAATCCCCTAGGGTGGCCCTAGGGGATTTCATATTCAAACCAAAAGTCCTTCTTTTTGATATTTTAGAATCTGTCAAAGTATTATATTTTTGTTTTTTTAGGACTATACAGAGCCATATTTTAGTGGCCCTAAACATTGACAAATTATATCAAAGTGGTATAATTATTGAGAAAGTCAACGGGCGACTTTAGTCCCCTATTGGCACGTACTGATCGCACGTTGACAACTAAATTTAGGAGAATAAAAAATGGATATAGTTATCCTGTCAGGATTATTGCTCGCTGGTATCATCGCTCTTGTTTTGAAAAACAAACCGGAACCGACATCTAGCGGCACAACAAGAAACATTTCAACCGAAGAACATAATTTTTTTGCCACTTTGCAATCTGAACACATTATGTTCGTGGCGAGTGGCAACGGAAAACACGTTAGAACCATCCCCGACATCGCAGGTCATAGACTAAACGAAGTCGGTGATATTGTCGTAGGTACCCCAGAATGGGGGGTTCTCGACCGAATTATGCGGAAAATCAATGGAACCTATTTTATAGGTCCAAGATTTCTGCGCCACAAACACAGCTTTACGCTCATTGTCAGTAAGGAGAATCCGGATGCAACAGCAGAAAGCTCTCCTAATGAGTGGATCACCCCTGGCGTTGAGCGCAGGGTGACTGAACTCCGACGCACATTCCCACGCTCAGTATTGGTTCCTAACGTTGAGTTCAGAGGCATGCTACGTGGAAACATTCGTGTACTAGGTAATTTCGAAGTCAAAAACCCCTATCGTGCTGTGTTTACACAGAACGCAAAGTTTTTTGAGCTTATCGAGTCCTACCTTAGGACCGCTACAAACGAGTTTTGCCAAAAAATGACGACACAGGAGTTCGAGCTAGTCAATAAACAACTCGGTGGAACATTTTCTGATTATGTGGTTAAGACGATTAATGAAAATTTAATCCGGGAAACCGGCATTGCCATCACAGGTGCATCTATTTCTTTGTTCGATTCGTCAGACAAAGAAACGCAACGACTGTTGGAGCTTGAAAAGAAAACGGAGATTGAAGGCAACGCTGCCATAAATAAAGCTAAGAAAGAAGGTGAGGCCAAGGTCATCACCGCAACAGCAACTAATGAAGCCAACAAACTGTTGGCGATATCATCTGTTGCAGATGTTATAGCAACAGTTACAGGCTTAAAAGAGCTCGGGGTTAGTCCTGATGTTGCAGCACAATCTGCAACAGCAATCGCAGAGGCAACTAGAGTCGCAAAACTTGCAAGCTTAACTGTCTACGCACCTGGTAAGCAAACAACGATCCCCGCAGAGAAACCTCGGTACTAAAGGAGAAGGAAATTGCGAAAAAAAATTATTATTGGAAGTATCGCGCTCCTACTTGCTATCTTAGTAGGATACTTTGCAAGCACAGCTTTTACCACAAGCAGTGCTCAAAAAAAAGAGGTTGTCACAAGCAAAACAACCCCTGTGCAGCCAACAAACTCAACAGAACCAACCAAACAATCTCAAGACATGACGACCATGGAATTAATATTCCGAATCGTCCTCTACCTTGGGATCCTAGTTGTCGGGATACTTGTGTGGGAGAAGTACGGTCTTGGTGAATACTGGAAAACATATTGGGTGAATAATCCTTTCATGCAGACCATTGTATACGCCGGGATGGTGAACCTCATCATATACAAATTCTTCCCAGATTTTTGGTGGGAGAACATGTGTAGCTGGTGGGCGGTTTTATTCTACAGCATGGCAGCATTAAGCTTAAGTGTGAAAAATAAAATCGGTAAGATTGTAGGCATATTAATCCTCATAGCGTTCATCATTCATATCGGTGGATGGGACGTCGAGGCTAAAGCAAAGGGTTTATTAAACTCAACAACAACAACAACCAAACCAATAGTAACCATCGAAAAAAAACCGTGTATCGAGGATGATCCTCAGCATGGGCCAGACAAAGAAAAGGCGATTAAAGCTTTGAAGGACTACCCTGTCCTCTTTGCCCTCGCCTGCCGGGAGTCACGGTTTAACCAAATGGACCCAAAGAATCCAACCAAGGTTCTCAGGGGTAAAGAGAACCCTGACGACACGGGAATAATGCAAATCAACAGACACATTCACAAAGACCTTATCAAAGAAAAAGGGGTCGACATTGATACGTTTGAAGGTAACATTGCATTTGCAAAATTCTTATACGACGACAAAGGGATTGACCATTGGTTCCCTATCGTCTCTGGACAAGTATATAAGCCTATCACCATTGTTGTGGTAGCACATAAAGATGTCTGGTCACCAGTAATCAAAATACCAGCCCTCACGAGAGGCGCTCGGTTTGACAAGATAAAAAAAGTCAAAGTAAGAATTGACGGCAAGAGGGAAGTAATATTTGACCCTAAAGTGGATAACCATTGGGGATCAGTAAAGCTGATGGAATTTCAATCCATTGATGGCGACAAAACTGTCGTCAGAATTACAATGGAATTTTGGCCAGTACCCTGAGTTTCTCAAGCGGTATCTGGATGTTCTTTATACACGCGCACACCTTACCGGGTGGAGCGCGTGTTTTCTTTTATATAATTTTATACAAAAAAACACCGAGGCTTTCGCTTCGGTGTTTTTCTTTTTAAAGTCTCGTATTTATGTACGGTACCGTTGATTTTTCTATTCCAAACGTGTCAAGTATGAGTCCTATGATCCCGTATGTAGAGAACATAATAAACATACCGACCAATCCCCACACCACCACATCTTTCCCCTCTTTTCGTTTTGTGCCATCTGCCGTGATGAGAGTAAACACTCCCCATGCAAAATATATAGACGCAACAACAAAAAGGATAAAAATGATTGGGTTAAGTATAAATATACTTACTTTTCTAAGGAAAGGTACGATTGTAATAGCATCATTCATGAATATCTAACCGATTATTTACCTCAAACTTAAGGTGTAATGGTAACAGTAGGAACTGTGATGGTGGTAGGGTTGTTTGTAATACCTATTGAATTTTGGAGGTAAGCTACAAGACCGTACACTGAAGCCATAACAGCAATACCAATAATACCGCCAATCATAATACTCTTTCCTTCATCTTTTGACTTTGGGTCACTTGCATTGCCGATGTATTTTGCTACACCGTAGAAGAAGTAAATAATAGCAAGGGCAAATGCCATTGGAATTAGAAGCTGTAAGATTCTTCCTGCTGCTCGTACAAGCTCTTCAACTTTTCCCAGACTTCCTGCTGCATTGTTTTGTGCAAGTGCAAGTACTGGAAACAAAGACATCGCACCGTAAATAATTTTATTCATAACTATATGTTTAACTTATTAATAAACTAACTAATTACCTATACTCTCTATAATACAAGGGTATGGGGATAAATTCAAGGGTGTTGTGGATAAAAGGTGTGATTATTTACAATTCCCACGAACATACCCTCGTACCGTCTGGGTTTGTACGGCAACCTGGACTTACATTTGCAGGGTCAACCGCAGGAACTGTTCTTGTCGGTGCACCATTTCTTATGTTTGTCTCAATACCGAGAGAATCTCCAAGGTATTTGATAATGCCCCAAATAGAGATCATGACAAAAAGCCCTACTATCCCCCAGATCATTTTGTTCTTGCCTGACTCGAGAGTCTTGGTGTCTCCAGCGCTTCTGATAAACTGAGCAATACCGTAAAAGAAGAAAATAAGTGCAAGTGCAAAGACTATAGGGACCACGAGGTCGAGGAGGGATTTGAAGTCTCTGAGTAGAGTTTTTATTCTTTCAAATGCAGCAAAAGACACCTGTGGAGAAACTGCAAGTAATGCGAGACTGAGGTAAAGGAAATTTTTTTGTATTGTGTTCATAATATAAAATAAATTAAGGTTCAGGAATAACTCTACTATCAACACTATCATTTGGTAAAAAATCTGTAGTTGTGGGTAATGTATTTCCAAATCCAAACTGACTCCGGGCGAAAATAAGGATGCCGTTTATAGAAACGAGTGCAAACAACGCAAAGACTGCGTAGATCATAAACTGTTTGCCATCTGTGATCGCTTTAGCATCTCCTGCAGCAAGAATAAACTTTGCCACTCCCCAGAAGAAGGCAATAAATGCGAGAGCGATCGCAATATTTAATACTATTTTGAGCACCTCTCCTACTTCTACTGAAAATGCTTTCAGGTTTGGGAAACCAAACGCTGAAGCGAGAAGGGGGCAAAGAAAAAGAAAAGAAAAAAAGAATATTTTTGTTTTCATGGTATCAGAGGGTGATTTGTTCAATGGTAGCTTTAAGTGCTGTGGAGATACCATATGCTCCCAGCAGTATTGCAGAGCCAATGAGGACCCACAAGAGACCTGAGCGAGCTTTTTGAAGCTCTGCTGGGTTGCCTTGAGCTACTACAAACTGAAAGCCTGAATAGAGAATGGCAAGGACGACGAGGACAGAGGCGATGGGCATAACAATACCACTCATGATAGCCTCAACAATAGATGTGAGGTTGTCTCCTACACCTGCCCTGAGAGGGTTGGTTATTTTATATGTTATTGTGTTTGGGTTTCCATTTTGATTATCGTTACCAGGCCTTGGATTTCCAACGGTATCTGTAGGTACACTTGGTACTTGAGGGGGATTTCCTACTGTATCCTCAGCAAAAACAAAAACCGGCATAATAAATAAACTCAAAACCAATACACTCAAAAATTTTTTCATATTAAAAAGGCATATTACTACGACTAATAGTTGTCTGACCGATCAACACATCGAGCACTAATTTTACCACTACATACGCGCCTGCAATAATGACAAGGCCAATCACCAAATTTAAAAGCTGACTGTTGGCTTTTTTCCGTTCCCCAGGGTTGTTGCCTGACATTACATAATGATACCCTGCTTTGGCTATCAGGATAGGAGAAATGAGAAGCACAATGACAAAAAGTGCGTTGATAATCTTGTCTGCGAGCTTTATAAGATCATTAAAGGTACATTCTTTGGACGCTGGGTCATCGTCCTTCACTCCCGTACATGGGAAAAGCCCGAGCGACTGCCCGTCTGTTGGCACTGCAAAAGCAGAAATAGGTGCAAGAAAAAGAGGAGAAAGAAGAAGTATTGAAAAAATAAAAGTGGATATGCGCTTCATGTTATTTTGGTAGCAAGACCTTCACCTCTTCATCTGCTCGTCTCAATGCGTCGGTAATACGAAGACGACCTGATGTAATAGATTCTATCATATTTTGAAAAATGGTATTGGTCTCTTTTCGGTCTGGGTCAGGCCATGTAGTAGACTGGATAGCACTTTGATAGAACACTGCTTTGTATGGGTCAGACGGTGTGTCGGAAAGAAGCCCTCTTCGAACCGGTGGAAGGTTGGTATAGCTTTCGAGCACTTTTGCACCCGCTTCACTCGCAAGGAGAGATATAACTTGAAATGCACCCGCTACATTTTTAGCTTGTTTTGGTATTACCAGACTGTAGACGTGACTAAACACTAGGGTCTTTTCAGACTGCCGTGGCTGAGGTGAAAGCGCAATGTCAAAATTTAAATTTGGATTTTTGGCACGCAAGACAGAAACCTCTGAAGCAAGTCCGAGATAGCTTGCGAGGTCTCCGAGTATAAACTGGTTTTGAGATGAAGGGAGTGAGCGGTTCCAAGAGTACTGTGCGGTCACTGGGTTTGCAAATTGAGTATAGAAATTGAGTACATTGTATGCAGGAGAAACCTGGTTACTCTCAAACATGAGGGTGCTGTAGCTTTCGCCGTTACGCAATGTACTTACAATACTTGTCCCCCCTTGAAGAAGCAGGTTTGCGAGTATTTCTTTAGCATGAGTAATATTTTTCCATTCACCAAGAGCAATCGCGCTCTGTGTTACTGTACCGGTGTTGTCTTTTTTGGTGAGCTTGTTTGGTAAGGTCAGAAACTCATCCCAGTATTTTGGAGCAACTGAAAGAGAAGCGTTGGTATAGAGTGTGCGGTTCCAGTACATGACAAGCGGGTCTGCATACAGTGGCAAACCATAGAGCCCCGTATCGCTCAACAAAAACTCGGTCGATTCTACAAAACTATTTTTAAAATCTCTTTCTTTGTAGCTTGTGTAGGGTATAACAAGGAGTCGACTTTTTTGTAGAGCGAGCATGTCTTCTCGCATAATCACAATGTCAGGACTCTGTCCGTCAGCGAGAGCTTTTACAAAATCTGACTCAAATGTCTGCGGGTCTTTTTCTACATACACAAAACTAAACTGTTTATTCTGTTCAAAACCCATTTCTTTTGCATACAGGTTCATAGAGTTTTCGGGCAAAAAGCCCCAGACAACCACAGGTCCTGTAGCCTGACTACTGCCACCTCGATAGGTCGCAAATACCACCACTCCCACCAGAGCACCGAAACCAAAAACTCCCAACAATATCATTTTAAATGGACTCATATGTTTTATAATTTCTTATAGAGAAACCCATAGTGGTGCGAGCCTGCTTGTATCTCTCGGTCTTTTGAAAAACCAGCCCCTTCAAAGATATGCTCTGCATCGACTTTCGAAAATACATGACCTCTCGAAGGACCAATACCCCCAAACGAGTCGCTCCAATCCACCAAAAGTACCCGACCTCCCGAAGCAAGCACGCGTCTGATCTCTGTTGCCACAGCTTTCTTGTCCGCAAGCTGAAACATGACATTGCAGATTAATATCAGGTCGATTGAATTGTCCTTGATATGCGTACCTCCTGCTTTTTCCAAATCCCCCCATATCACTTCGACATTATAGAGACCTTCTTTGTTTGCAGTATTTTTCAACCGAGTCAATAAATCTTTTTGCGCATCTACTGCATACACTTGCCCCGTAGAGCCGAGCGCTTTTGCCGCTTCAATAGTATAAAAACCAGAGCCAGCACCAAAGTCAGCAATAACCATGCCTGCTTGAATGCCACACTGGTCTATATTTTTTTTAGGATCTGAGAAAGCAAACATATAGAAAGATCTATTGAGACATGTGCTCGTTAAACTTTTTATCAAGACGACCAAACTGAACCAAATGAGAATCAAATTCAACTCTGGAAACAAACTTATCTCCGATATTTAAAACATCCTGACGAGTATTTTTTACGACTTCTTCGAGAGTAGTGACGCGATCTTTAATAACAGCCAATTCTTTATCTTGATGAGCAAAACTATTAGCCGTCATTATTGCAAGACTATTAAGCTCATCTTTGGTTGCTAAAGTACCTATAAGACTGATAACTTGATCGATTTTTTTATCTGTATTTTTTGTTACACTATCAACTTTTCCATTAAGCTCGTTAAGCTCATCTTTAGTTGCTAAAGTACCAATAAGACTAATAATATAATCTATCTTTTCGTCTGTAGTTTTTGGATTTTTTTCAAGAGATTTTTTCATACTTATAGTATATAACGGGTAGAAAATTTTGCATATAAAGTTATAAACAAAAAATCCCTAAGTGGGATTTGTTGTTTATAAGCAAATCAACGACGCAATACTATCTCCTTCTCTCAACTTCATAATTCGTACCCCCTGAGTCTGACGTCCAAGTACCGGGATTTCATTTGCATCAGTGCGGATCACCTGACTTTTCTTCGACATAGCCACTATCTCCGCTGTTTCTTTTGTAAAGACTTGCGCTGCGATAATATCACCAGTTTTTGGAGTCACGTTTGCAGTCTTGATACCTGAGCCACCTCTGTTTTGTATCTTGTATTCGTCGATATCTGTTCGTTTGCCGTATCCATTGGCTGAAATAACCATAAGTGTGGTGTCATCGGCGTCTTTTCCAATAATATGAGCAGCGATCACCGCGTCCCCTTTACCAAGCTTCATTGCACGTACACCCATAGCAGTACGTCCCATCTCCCTGATATCCTTATCAAAGAAACGTATTGACTGACCTTTTGAAGTGACCACAATAGCACTGTCACCTGGGTTGCTCAAAGACGCTGAGATCAATTCATCTCCACTATCGAGCTTGATAGCGATAATCCCTGAAATACGCACATCCTGGAAACTCGCTGCACTCACTTTCTTTGCTATACCTTGTTTGGTAACCATGAGCAATGCTCCACTCGACTTTTTGAGTTCTTTTGGCATGGGCAAAATAGAAGTGATCTTTTCACCATCAATAAGCGGAAGGAAATTCATCACTGACTTTCCTCGTGTTGCACGGCGACCTTCTGGAATATCGTACATTTTTGTCTGATACGCCTTTCCTTTATTAGTAAAGAACAAAAGATCTGAATGAGTAGAGGTGATCAAAAGTGTAGTCACAAAATCCTCGTCTTTTGTATCAAGATCCACCACTCCCACTCCCCCTCTTTTCTGCTGACGGAATTCGTCTGGGTTGGTGCGCTTGATATACCCACCCGATGTGAGCACGAGCGCATTTTCTTCATCAGGGATCAAATCTTCAACAGAAAGCACCTGTACTCCTCCTTTCATGATCCGAGTGCGTCGCTCGTCTCCAAATTTTTCTCTGATTTCAGCCATTTCATCTTTAATGATTGCCAAAATCTTTTTTGGATTTGCCAAAATAGCCTTAAGAGATGCGATGAGATCCTGGATTGCCTTGAGTTCTTCTTCTATTTTTTTCCGTTCAAGACCTGCAAGACGTGAAAGCTTCATTTCAAGGATAGCAGAAGCCTGGATTGCTGAAAACTTAAACTTTTTCATAAGCTCGGCATGTGCAGTCGGTACGTCTTTTGAAGCTCGGATGAGTTTAATGATTTCGTCGATATGGTCGAGCGCGATCTTCAAACCAAGCAAAATATGCTCTCTCTCCAGAGCCTTTTTCAAGTCATATTCAGTACGTCGTCGGATCACTTCCTTACGATGAGAAACAAATTCTTGCAAAATACCTTTCAAAGAAAGAGTCTGTGGAATACCGTCTACCAACGCCACCATGTTAAAGTGAAATGTATCTTCGAGTTGTGTGTGTTTATAGAGAAGATTTAAAACATTTTGTGGATGTGACCCACCTTTTAGCTCGATTACAATACGAATATCTTTTGCAGACTCGTCTCGCACTGCCTTGATACCCTCTATTTTCTTTTCTCTCCACAAGTCTGCAATCTTAATCAATAGGTCTGATTTGTTTACACGATACGGAATAGAGGTAACAATAATCTGAAACTGCCCTGCTTTGTTTTCTGTAATCTCAGCTACTCCACGCACTACCACACCTCCTTTTCCAGTAGCGTATGCATGAGCGATGTCTTTTTGGTTGAATGCCACACCTCCTGTTGGAAAATCTGGTCCTTTTACAAAAGCGAGCAAGTCTTCGGTGGTTGCGTCTGTGTTGTCTACAAGATGAAGTACAGCATCAATGAGTTCATTGAGGTTGTGTGGCGGAATATTGGTCGCCATTCCCACTGCAATACCGAGTGTTCCGTTGAGCAACAGGTTCGGTACTGATGTTGGAAGTACAGACGGTTCTTTTTTTGTACCGTCATAGTTGGGTACAAAATTTACGGTCTCTTTTTCAATATCTCGCATCATTTCAGATGCAAATTTAGACATTTTTGCTTCGGTATATCGCATCGCCGCAGCTGAGTCTCCGTCGATTGAACCAAAGTTTCCTTGACCAATAATATGCGGATATCGCATTTTAAAGTCCTGAGCCATACCCACCATAGAGTCATACACCGCCACGTCTCCGTGCGGGTGATAGTTTCCGAGCACCTCTCCCACCACTGCTGCAGACTTTCGAGACTTTGCTCCTGCGGTCAGTCCCATGGAGTTCATAGCGTAAAGAATACGTCGGTGTACTGGCTTAAGTCCGTCTCTTACGTTTGGCAGAGCTCGGTCAGTGATCACCGACATGGCATAGTCGATAAAAGACTCACGCATTTCTGTGGTGATCTCTCGAGCCACTACATTTTGACGTTCTTCCACAAGGACCTCAGGTATTTCTGTATCTTTTTTCTTTGCCATAAATTATTAAAAGTAGTATACCAAAAATAGAGTAGCTCGCCAATTAATTGGAGAGCTTAAGTAATTTTACTGTTGTGTGTTGTCATATTCAACCGTAGAAGAAAAATCCACACGCTTCACACCCTCCTTAAAATCATTCGTCGCACCCACAACACCTCCCCACAAGTCTCGCATATTTTTGACGAGCGAATCCGAAGGAGTGTTGGCTGTGATGTTTTTTTCAACTTGCTGATTTTCTTTTGTCACATCACCACTCAAAAGCCAAAATATAAAAATAGAACCCGTAAACAACAAAGCAAGCACAAACGAAATAAAATTGCGCTGGGCTTTTGACTGAGATCGTAATTTTTCTAGTAAATGGAACATCGTATGTAAAAACTAAAAAGATTGCTACTGCTTAATCTCTGCTTATTGTAACTTTTTTGGAAACTCTCGGAAGCGGGTAGCTGAGAGGGAGCAAAAATCGTACCAACGATTTTATGCGTGTTCCAAAAAAGTTATGATAAGTAGAGATTAATTAGACGAAGCAAGTACTACCACTTCTGATTCTTTTGCTTCAATATCCTTTCGTTTAATCGTCAATTTATCCACAGCCTTCACCCCCTCAGCCCCCGCTTCTTTCAAAAAGATTTTGAGAGCATCTTTCTTTCCTACACCTTCCCAGTGAGTCGGGATAATGATTTTTGGTTCAAACTGCACCGCAATCTTCTGCGCAAGCGCAGGGTCGAGCACTCCGTCTCCTCCCACAGGAACAAAAAGAATATCGATACTTTCATTTGCACCTTTTGCAGTCATTGGAATAGTGTCTTCAGAAAAAGCACCAAGGAAGCAAAGGTTCATACCCTCCATCGCTACAGTATATATAGTATTGATATGGTCCACTCCTTCTCCGTATTGAGTTTTTGAGAGGAAGCCTTTAATGAAGATTCCTGATACTTCATATTCTCCCGGACCATCGATCACAAAAGAAGCTTTGTCTCCACGTGAAGTAACATCGGACCCATTGTGCTCTGCGTCTTTTGAAGAAATAAGAGTGATATCGGCTCCAAACCGAGAACTCTTTATGCTCGAGTCTTTTGAAACAGGATTGACCGCAAGGACCGTGTCCCCAAACTGTACTTTAATAAAATCTACGCCGTGGTATGTGATAATCATGTGGGTAGTATACCAAATTATTTTTATAAAAAAAACACACCCGCGGTCGAAACCGCGGGCTGTTAGGCTAGTGAACTATGTGATGCTGGGCATTTGCATGCAGCACCCGACTCATGTTTCGACGAGAAAGCTTACTGAGAACTTCCCTACGAATAAACTCAAACGCTTCAGAGATCGGTTTGATACTTGTATCCTCCGACGCAGTGTTTCTTTCAAACTGTATGACACTAATCATACAGAAAACTTCCTGACGAGGAACCGACAAATAGACTTTGAGTTTTGCAATCTCACAGCCCTCGGCACCATGACGCAAGATCAGCATACCCAATTCATTCCCAAGGGTCACAGACAACTTGGCATACCAGTTTCCCTCTTGAACTAATAAGCCGTGGAGTATTTTAAACTCCCTTTCCACCTGATCTACTCCTGTCACCGATTGGATAGAGCTAGCTATCTCTCTTTCGAGGTAGGAAATTCGGTTTCGAGCTTCTTCAAGCTCGTGTCTTAAATTGAACTCCTTTTGGGCACTTTCTTGCCCAACTTCCCTGAGCTCTTCTGAAATAAGGTGGGCTTTCACCCACCCCCAAATTGCTAAAAAAACTGCAATTACAGCCCCCAAAAGAGGCAAGTCAAAGATGTCCATACGAGGTCTCCTACTCCCAATATAACACTACTTGAGACTCAATGTCAAGGGGTATTTTTAGTGCGAAAAATAGTCTCCATGATACACAAATTCAATCAGGCCAGGATACCTTTCTTTCAACCCTTCAATAATACGCAATGCACCAGGAGAAGTAACACTTGCATTGATTTTACTAACACCGTGTGCAAGTAAATAACGCATTGTTTCTTCAGTGAGTGTTTGACCGATACCTTTATTTCTAAAATCCTCTGGTACAAAAATTGCCTTAAGTTCACCTTTTTCCCCATCAATAGACGCAACAGCAACACCAGCGATTTCCTCTCCACTTCGTGCAACAAAAAACTCCCCTGTATAGTTAGTATTCAATGAGCCACCGAACGCAAAGAGTAGTCTCTCGTACTTCCATTCATCATTGATTTGCTGTCGAAGAGTATTGATCACACTCTTCATTGATTCGAGGTCCTCATCGTTGCCCCTAAGGGGCACAGTATCAATATCTATTTTAATTTTTTCTTGTTGTGGTGCTCCCTCAATACTCATAGTGCTCATATAATATCACAATAGTATTTTTGTACGACTTATTTTACTTCATCGTAATCGATGTTAGTAAAATAGAAGTGCCCTTGTGGTATAAAAAAGCAGGGACCCGTAGGCCCCCGCAAATACCTCTTGTCCTTACGATTGACCGTAAGGATCCTCCATGGGCTGTATGCCCCATCCAGGCTTTTTTTTCTTAAAGACTGCGAAGCAGTCTTTAAGATATTGCTCCTTCCTTTCGGAAGAAATCGCACCTCCTCCCTGGAGGAGGTGGTGTCCATCGCTAATGTCCACCCAGGAAGGAATCCTCGGGGCACTCTCCGCCTGATAAGCAGAGAGCTTTTTCTCAGCCTCCTGGAAAGTCATCACCTCAGAGGTGACCGTCCTCTGAAAGGGGACCCACTCGCCCCCCTCTGCCACGGTGAGGCAGCCACTGTGGCCGTACTGGCCACTAACGGTCATAGGGGGAAGCTGAATCAACTTACCCTCCCCCAATACGAACCCGAGGGTGGTCTCCTCGGTCCGGAGGATGATACTGCCTCCGTCGAAGGAGGCACCGTACCACCTCCCCCGATCACCACCAAAAACTCTCTGAAAAAATCCAATCTTGACACCAAGGAGCATTTGCTCCTTGGTGGAGAGAAACACCCTTCCCGTCGAGACATCAACCCCTTTCAGGGTTAAAATCTTCACTTCTTGACTTACCGGAAAAATTTTAAACATTTTGCCCTCCAAGGCATTTTTGGACATTGTAATGGGGCAGTCCACCCAACCTACTTTTGTTTACATAGTCGCAAGTAGATACACGACAATTTTAAAGAACCAATTTTCAGACAACGATACACAGTATCCCAGTCTGGAAAAAGGGAGGGAGCCCTGCGTCGTAAAGACGTAAACTCCCTCAATGAACAGTTAGAGGGTCACAAAGCCGGTGACGGCTTTGACTTGACCCCCTTCCCGGATTGCGCTCGGACCGGAGTCCGGGGCGACCAAGTCGCGCCGCTCTGGCGCGACTTGGAGAACGAGGAGGGAGACGACATACATCGTCCCCTCCTTCTGCTCGGGCAGGTTCTCGACCTGCCCGTATGTGGTCCGGCAAATTGGGATGCCGTTCACCTCCCCCACCACCTCCCTGGTGGTGGCAACCCGTGCCGCCGGAGCGGTTGGCACAAAAGCCAACTCGCTCCCGTCCGCGAGGCGGACATTGATCGTGTGTGGGGTCAAATTGATGATCATAAGATCACCTCCTAGCGTTTAAAGCCCGCCGGCTATGGTTAAAGAACTACTCATATATCATACCTTATATATAATATTTTGTCAAGTACTTTTTTTGAAAAATACCCCTCTTGTATGACCCCCAAAAACCATTGCAAAACAAGCATTTTTCTGTATACTAAGCAGGTTAATTCAATTAGGAATTACACGGAGTCGAAAGGGAGTTAAACTCCCCACTTTTAGAGCCTCGGGCAAAAGTAGGGAGCCTCCTCTCCATTTACACATACAATGACAGACGAAAAAACAGTAGACGTGGGCGGAAACGAAGAAGAAGTGGTGAAGAAAGTGTCCCTCATGGATACCTTTCTTGAAAAAAGTGCTACTCCCCCTTCAGTAGAAGACATCGTAGAAGGTACAGTGATCGGTATAGACAAAAACGCACTCTATATCGACATCTCACCATTTGGTACTGGTATTATCTTTGGACGCGAGTTTATGAGCGCTCGAGATATTATCAAGAAGATCAATATCGGCGACACAGTAGCCGGTAAAGTAGTTTCAATTTCAAACAAAGAAGGTTACCTTGAGATTTCACTTAAGGAGGCTCGACAAGCACTCATCTGGAGTGAAGCAGAAGACGCGATCCGGGACAAAAAAGTTTTCGAAATCCCTGTTCAGGATGCAAACAAAGGAGGTCTTATCCTCGCATGGCAAGGTATCTCAGGTTTCCTTCCTGCTTCTCAGCTTAAGACAGAGCACTACCCACGTGTAGCAGACGGAGACAAAGACGCTATACTTTCTGAGCTTAAAAAACTCATTGGTACAAAGATAGCGGTTGCTATTATCGGTGCATCTCCAAAAGAAGGTAAGCTTATCTTCTCAGAGAAAAACCCAACAGAGAAAAACAAAGATCATATTATCGGTAAATACCAGCTCGGTGACGTAGTCTTGGGTGAAGTTACTGGTATGGTGGACTTTGGTGTCTTTATCAAGATCGAAGATGGTTTGGAAGGTTTGGTGCATATTTCAGAAATCGACTGGGCACTCGTAGAAAACCCAAAGCTCCTCTTCCGTGTTGGTGAAAAGATAAAAGTAAAGATTATTGAAATTAAAGACGGCAAGATCTCTCTTTCTATCAAAGCACTCAAGGAAAACCCATGGGCAGGTGCGATGGAGAAATACAAGAAAGATGACGTAGTAGAGGCCGTCGTGATCAAATTCAACAAGCACGGTGCACTCGCATCGATTGAAGAAGGTATTGCAGGTCTCGTGCATATCTCTGAATTTGGTTCAGAAGAAGCACTTCACAAAGCACTCGAACTCGGCAAACGATATACATTTAAGATCACTCTCTTTGATCCAAAGGAACAGAAGATGACTCTAAGTTTCGTTGATCCCAATAAAAAAGGAGAGTAGAAGGCAGAATAGCTCGCCTCTCCGGCGAGTCCGCCGATGAGGCGGAAAGTAAGAAAAAATTCCCCTAAGGCCACCCTAGGGGAATTTTTGTAACAAAAAAGGCGTCCAGCTGCTCGTAGCAACTGGACCCCTTGTGGAATGTTTTCCTCATTCGATTTTTAGTTTGACTTTGAGGTCGGTCACTCTGACAGATAAGTCCCGAAGCTCCTGCTTCGCCCTGTCTATCCACTCCTCACAAGACTTCACTCCATCGCAGACACGATCCTGAAAGAGGTCGCTCCGGACTACGTCTTGAAAAACACTAAGATTCTCTCGTATCAAAACAACCCGATGGAGGTCATGGTTTCCAAGAGAACCGATCTGCTCAAATCGTCCGATTTCTGAAGCATATTCGGCGACTTTTGAGTTTATAGCATTAGGGGTTAAGCTCTTTATCCCCTCCGTTACACGAAAGGAATGAACAATAACAATGACATCTTTCAAAAGAGACGTGAGGTCTAACTTCACAAGAACCTCACGAAGCTCAACCCTTCCCTCGTTTTGTTGCCGCTCAAGAGCAGTTTTGTCTTGCAGAGACTTGGTAAGTCTTTTTTCCAGAGCCAAGAGCCATGTGGGACTCATGGATAGATTTCCAGCTTTAGCAGCGTACACATCTGCTTTCAATACCTCGTATTCCGCAAGCACGGTGCTCGCGTCAACCAGCGTCTCCTACCCAAATACGTACAATGACGCAAAGAAAAAACAAAAAATGACTCGCATAGTGGAGTCCTCCCTTTCAAAACTATACATTGTAAACATTCAAAAGTCCACATAAACCGCAGAAGTTAGATTTCAGAAATCAGACGCTAGAAAAAATCAGACTTTTACTCTCTAATTTCTGACCTCAATTCCTGTATTTGCTAACGTCATTGCTTTTTTTTCTCTTCTTTGAAAATTTCTCTTCTTTGAAAAAAACTTCTAGCACTTCTGCCACTTTTTTATCCAAGCCTTTAATCGCTTTTTTTTCTTCTTCTGTAAATCGATCGAGTACTCCGATATGTGCCCGCAGATCACCTTCGAGTGGCCCGATACCAATACGCACACGTAGAAATTCGGCAGAACCAAGAGTATCAATAATAGATTGCACACCGTTGTGACCCCCTGAAGAGCGGTCATAGGAGACTTTGATCTGACCAAGTGGAATGTCCAAGTCGTCGTATATCACCACCAACTTTTCTTTGTATTCAGCGTCAGTAAAATGCGTCACTGCTGTTCCTGAGAGATTCATAAAAGTCTGAGGGAACATGAAAGTAATCACCTCATCGGCGACCGTGCCTTTTGAAAGCAGTGAGTTACTCATTGTATCTTTGCTCCAATCAGAAAAACTCCACATGTCCCGGATCCGCTCCAAAACCATCACTCCCGCATTGTGCCGTGTGTTTTCATATTCCTTGCCTGGGTTTCCGAGACCAACGATGAGATAATTCATGAAAATAGTATAGCGCAGAATGTGAGATGATTAAAGATTTAGGATTAATGATTAATAAATAAAAGAAATCGCCCAACAGAGTCAGGCGACTCAGTGGGACGATTTTGAAGTTAGCTCAAGCGGCGAATTGCGGTCACCCCCAGAGCAAGCGCTCCGATTGAAGCAGAAGCAAGGAAGAGCACACCAGGGATGCTACGAGTGTTCAACCATATCCCTGTTACCCCATTACACATAAGGACAGCGAAAGCGGCCAGAATCATTAATAGCAATGAACGAGGAATATTCATCAAACCTTCCCCATACCTTTAAATACGAACATTGGATACACTAGATCCCAATGGCAAACAAAAAGAAACACCTGTCAGATGAAGAGAGATTCTGTGTTGAAAAGATGTGTCGGGCAGGCGCAAGCCTGACCGACATCGGCACAA
>JAPLZY010000007.1 GCA_026394775.1 Candidatus Zambryskiibacteriota bacterium | reverse complement strand
TTAACTTGTATTTTTTCTTTGTTTTGGTACTTTTAATGATGTCTTTGGTGTGCTTCATATCCTCCATTGTACCGAAAACACCACCAAGCTTGCGCTTGGTGGTGTTTTTGTTGTGGAAAAGTTTTTTCTTGCAACAAAGCCGACTGTAAGGAATATAAAAATGGAAATACTCTTGGGGTGCCTGGAATCGAACGGATTGCCGGTTTACGCGGCGAGTACGCTGTGTCGGCAATCCGGTGCCTAGAGTTTCTTCGATTGACGAATCGAAGAAACTCGAAGGAGATACTACTGCCGGTGGCACCATAATCTCACCTAAAACATAAAACCACCCAGTTGGGTGGTTTTATGTGAGTTGGTGCCAAGGGGCAGGATTGCACTGCCGACCCTTTGTTCTTCAGACAAATGCTCTACTAACTGAGCTACCTTGGCAAATTTAAACTTGCTTCCTTATAGTAGCAAAAATAAGCTTTTTTGCAATTTTCCACATCTTGAGTAGAGCATCATATGTTATACTCAATATACCATGAAAATTTGTAAATTATGTGATAAAGAAATTAAAGAGTATCAGAAAAAATGTTCTACTCGATGTGGTTCTTGTAATACTAAAATTCGGCGTTTCAGGGCAAAAGCTGCGGCAATTAAGATGCTCGGTGGAAAATGTCAGAAGTGTGGATGGGCTGGTGATCAGGCTGCTCTACAATTTCATCACCTTGAACCTGATAAAAAAGATTTTATTCTTGGTGGTGTGGGAAATAAAAGTTGGGATTCAATTTTAAACGAGATAAAAAAGTGCGCCTTATTGTGTGCAAATTGCCACACAATTGAGCACACTAGCAAACGAGGAGAGAAATTTCTTACAGAAGCAGCAAACTACAGAGGTAGATTGCTTAAATTTTAATACTACTGATTATACGAATTAAGCAGTCCTTTCACTGTATCGAGGTTTGATTGTGCTCCTGAGTATACACCGAGTATCTGGTCTATGTAGGGTTGGATAATCCAGTATGCTCCGATAGATGAGCCGATGATAACGGTCCAATATATAGCACGCCAAATACTTGCCCATCTCTGGGCCTTTCGCATAGCAAGAAGTATTTCATTGTTTTCTTCTACAGTAGCAGCAATTCGCTCGAGTAGAGCGCGTTCTTCGGGCGTCATTGTTTTTTAGTTACCTTTAACCTTCAGTTTTGCTTGTCGGTGCTTGTCGATCTTAGGAAGCTTGATTATGAGAAGACCATGCTTTTCTACAGCATCTGCTTCCTCTACGTCTACTTCAGCAGGAAGCATGACGGTACGAGAGAAAGATCCCCAGTAGAGCTCTTGGTGGTAGTAGTCTTCTTCACGAATAGTTTTTTCAGTCTCACGGCGTCCTTTGATGGTAACCATGTCTCGAGTAATAGTGATCTCGAGGTCTTCAGGACGCACACCTGCTACCATGCACTTTACGACAATGTCATTGCCTGTTTGGTATACGTCTATAGTGAGTTGTCCTTCTTCAGCTTCTTCTTCCATCCAGTCGGTAGATGCGCTTAAAGACGTGTCTCTCATATTTGATTGAGGAGGGTTGGGTGCAACTACAGGAGTAACTGTACGTCTAGCTGGCTGTCGAGTAGCAAAATGATCCAGGTATTCTGGCTCGGTATCTTCTATTTTTACAGCACCGGTTAGTTTTTCAAAAAAAGAACGTTTGTCTTTCATAGTATTTTTTAAGATAGGTTTCTAGGTAATATATGTTTAACTTTTTCAAACATAAGCATGAGCCCGATGACACCAATCCAGACAAATCCGAAAATAAGAAACAGGTTGCTTTCGCTTTGTTTCATTATAAATAAATTAAAGTAAGTATGCAATGCGGTAGCAAGGATAACTCCATATGTTCCGTAAAGTATTTTTGTCCGTGTAGAACGATAAAATGCAAAAGCTAAGAATATACCGACAACTGCAGAAGAAATGACATGGACAAGACTTGCTCCGATAAAGCGGAGATTTCCGGTCACGAGACTTTCAAGAATTTGTCCTGCATGAAGCGGGTCGATCAGAAAGAGTGTGTTTTCAAGAGCAACAAAACCAAGTGCAACAATGATCATGTACATGACCGCATCTACTGGCTCGTCATCAGAGCTTGTATGAATACCAATAAACCATGCGGCAGCAAATTTGAGAAATTCTTCGATGCCTGCCCATATGAGAAATAAAAACTCTTGGTTGCTTGGTAAAAAGTCGTAAGCGATCCTTTGGAGCGGTAAAGCTAAGAAAACAATTGCCTGGCCTGCAAAAAAACAAAGCGTGATAAGTCGAAGTGGCTCTGGGTGAGTGTCTTCTTTGAGCCAAAAAAAGAGCCAGATAAGTGCAGGAATAATACCAAAGAGTGGGGCGAGGATATATGGGTTATTTAAAAAGAACGAAGTGATGTGAGTAAAGTCCATAATAATATGTATTCAATACCTGTCTTGCGATAGTTTAACGAAGCAGAGGCCACTTTTCTGTCATGAGCAGGTTTTTCTTGCCAAGTATACTCCAGAGCTCTTCTGTAATAAAAGGCATAAATGGATGAAGTGCAGTAAGACTGGTTTCAAGTATACAGTAGAGAGTCCATACACGTGAGTTTTTCTCTACATCCGTCCCATCTTTTAAGATCGGTTTACTCTCTTCAATAATAACATCTGCAAACCTATGCCATATGTAATGGTAGAGCTTTTCTCCTGCAAGATAATATTTGTACTGGTCCATTTCTTCTGTAATTTCTCGTACAAGCTCATTTTGTTCCTCAAGAAGAGCGTAGTCTTGGTCTGTAATCTCAGGTTTTACATCAGGTTTTGGTCCTGCTGTTGTTACAACAAAGCGTGCAATATTCCAGATTTTGTTTGCAAAGTGTTTATATGCTTTAAATTTGTCGAGTGATATCTTGCTGTCGTTGCCTGGACCTGTACCAATAATAAGAGCCATGCGCACTGCGTCGGCGCCATAGTCTTTAATCATGTCGAGTGGGTCAATGTTGTTGCCGAGGGATTTACTGATTTTTTGACCTTTGTTGTCTCGTACGAGCCCGTGGAGGTAGACAGTTTTAAAAGGAATAGCCCCTACAAGATAGGTTGACATGAGGATCATGCGAGCAACCCACGGGAAAAGAATGTCATACCCGGTTTCGAGTATGGTTGTTGGGTGGTAGTTTGCCAGGTCGTTTTCTGGACCTGTTTCTCCAAGCGTACCTTTAGGTGCGGGCCAACCCAAGGTCGAGAATGTCCACAGTCCAGAAGAAAACCATGTGTCGAGTGTGTCTGAGTCTTGTTCCCAGTCTGCACCTTCTGGAGCCTCAATGCCACAGTAAATTTCTTCACCCTTGTACCATACAGGGATGCGATGTCCGTACCAAATCTGCCGACTGATACACCAGTCGCGCAGGTTTTCTATCCAATGAGTATAGACTTTGACGAATCGGTCGGGGAGTATGTCTATGTTTTTCTCTTCTACTACACTGAGCATCAGCTTTTTAAGTGTCACAATATCTCCTTTTTTTACGTGAGGAAGATTTTCATGAGGATATACGAACTCTTTGTTTACATTTATAAACCATTGGAGCTTTGGAAGGGGCTCTATGATACCTCCTGTACGTTCTGCAGTCGATACGTTTTGAGTAACCGCTTCTTCTTTTAGGAGGAGGTCGTGTTCTTTAAGATATGCCACCACGAGCTCTCTTGCTTCGAGAACTTTTTTCCCAGAAAGAAGGGGAGACTCGACAGACATTTTTGCAAACTCATTGATTACTGGCTTTTGAGGGAGGTTGTGTCTTTGGGCGATCTCCCAGTCGATACTGCTATGTGCAGGAGTAACACCGAGGGCTCCAGTTCCAAAGAGTGGGTCTACTGAAATGTCTGCAACCACTGTGATTGAAAGTGATTCGCCACAAAATTCCAAATCGTATGTTTTTCCTACGTACTCTTTGTATCGGATATCGTCAGGATGCACGGCAACAGCAGTGTCACCTACCTTTGTTTCTGGTCGTGTGGTTGAGATAGCAATAGGGAATTCGGGTGAGTATTTAAAGGTGTAGAGTACCGACTGTCTTTCTTCGTAGACGACTTCATCATCTGAAATAGTAGTCTGCCCTTTCGGGTCCCAGTTGACTACACGGTATCCTCGGTAGATCAGACCATCATCGTACATTTGCTTAAATGTGGTTTTAACAGCGATATTTCTTTTTTGGTCCAATGTAAATGCTTCGCGTGACCAGTCCACCGAACATCCCATTTTCATCATTTGCGAAACTATAGTGTCATGACTTTCTTGAGCGAACGTCCCTACATGATGAAGGAAGGCTTCGCGCCCGAAGTCGTGCCTGCTCTTGCCATGTTCTTTCTGAAGCTGCTTTTCTACTTTTGATTGTGTGGCAATAGCTGCGTGGTCAGTACCAGGGATCCATAGTGTCCGCTTTGCTTGCATGCGTGCAAAACGAGTCATGATGTCTTGGAGGGCAAGCATGTATGCACTTCCTAGGTGGAGTGTGCCAGTGACGTTTGGTGGAGGAAGTACTATAGAAAAATATGGAGCATCTTTCTCTGTAACTCCTTTTTCTATACACACGTCAGGATTGAAAAAACCACTTTCTTTCCATATGGCGTATATACGATCTTCAGCGTCGAGGGGATTGTAGGGGGTTAAAAGCTTTTCTATCATTAGATATAGAATAGCATAAAACCTTTTGTTTTTCACACCTGAGCCCAGTGATGTCCTTAATAAGGGCAGAAACAGTATAAATGTCTTATAGGAAAGAATACAAAGTCTTTAAAAGACATGGATAAAATAGTGGCTTAAAATAATTGTCTAATAGATTCTTAAGGACATATTTTGCATTATAAAAGACATAGTGAAATAGGGGGCTCTAGCTAGGTCTATTTGACGAAGTCTGATTTATAAGGTCCTATTGACAGGTTAAAAAAAAGTGTGTAGGCTATGTGGATTACTCAGAAGAGTTGTTGCAAACTCGCACAAATTATAAAAATTATATATATGCAAAATCAAAACATTTTCACTTTTTTTGGAAAAACCATTGCGATCGGTATTTTCGCGCTGGCCTTAACTGCGTTACCACAGATGGTGCAGGCGTCTTCAACAGAAGGTTCTGTTCGTGTTTGTGTTGCCCTGCAAAATTCATTTACAGGAGGTATCCTTAGTGAGTCACTCCCTACAACAGCTAAAGGACAGTTTTCAATTTCACTTGCAACAACTAAAGATTTTTCTTCTCCTGTTTTAAGTACTAATTTTGACGCCACTCTCTTTGCGTCAAATACAACTATCGATGGTATTTCTGTAAAGTGTACGTCGTACGCTTCTGTGCCTTTCGGTTCATATTATTACAATAATGCAATTCTCACTGGATCAACTACATGGAGTCCTCTTCGGTATTTCGATGCAGCAGAAACATTTAGTGTTGGAGGTGCATATACATACAGTGGTGTGCTTTTTAATCTTGATCCACAAGATGATGTTCTTGCAAACAATGCTTCTGACGGTGTGATAGTGGTAAGTGAGACTCAGCCAGAGCGAACAGTTGTTGTGCTTGCGTCATATGACACATCAAAAACAGCTTTTAATTCAAATCTTATTTCTCCGTTTGCACAACCTTCAGTGAGTTCAATTGCCAATGCTGGATCTGCATTTAACCCAAATCTTATAAACCCACTTAACCCGATCATCAACCCAAATCTTGTGACGGGTGTTACTACCACTACTACTGCTACAACTACAACAGGAGGTTTTAACCAAAGTCTTCTAAACCCATTTCTTACTCGAAATATTCAAGGAGAAGTTTCTCAGTGTGTACCAGGAGTAAATATTGTTTCTAACGGAGGATTTGAATATCCAGTGATCACACTTGCAAAGAAATGGGATATTATTCCATTTAGTACTCTTAACCTCGGATGGCTTTCACGTGACCAGAGTGGTTATGGTCTTGAGATTCAGGCCGGTTTGTTTGATGGTACAAATACATGGCTCGCACAGGAAGGTACTCAGTATGCTGAAATCGATGGAGGTAAAACTCACGAGATTGCACAAACTCTCTCTACAGTTGCGGGTAAGACATACACACTTACATTCTGGACATCTCCTCGACCACATCTTGACTCTTCAATCAACCGAATGAACCTTTTCATCAACGATGTTTTGGTTGATATGGTGGTGGCATCTGGTACTCCAGTAAACACATGGTCAAAGCACACATATACATTTGTTGCAGATAGCTCAACTACTCGAGTGTCATTTGTAGATGCAAAAGAAGTTTCTACTGGTACTGCATTGTATCTTGATAATGTATCGGTGACTTGTGACGGTGTTGTACGTAATATGTGCGTTCTTCCAAGTACACTTGGGGATACTACAAAAGTTACGGTAGAAAACCGAAATCTAGAAGTAAATACACTACAGAAAATGCTCGATACCTATGGCCTCGGTCTAAATCAGGTGCAGAGTCAGAAGAACTATCAAACATTTGGACTCTCTCAGGCGTCAACTACTCTTGAAGTAACATACGTAGACACTGGTGCTGGAGCTCCACTTGTATTTGGTTACCATACGTCAGGTAATGCTGCTTCGTTTGTTCCAGTATTTAAAACAGGTACATATGCTGGATTTGAAAATGTACCCGTACTTACTAAAGGACAAAAAATATCAGTTAATGTCCTTGATAAGAGTTCAATATCATTTGGTATCAAATCAGGGGATGTAAACAGCCCATTTTTCTCAACAGAAACATCTCTAAATGCCGATGGTGTACGACATGCACTTGTATATGATGTATCGACATCAACTTCTGCAGAACATCTCTATGCTATAGCGTTCGAAGACCTTACTGGTCTTGGAGACCATGACTACAACGATGTCGTGGTGACTGTAGGTTTTGCGCAGTGTAGTGTAAAAGATGTGCCTCCTGTGGTAACACCAGCAAATACCGCACCAAAAATCACTCTTGTAGGAGCTAATCCACTTTCACTTGTTACAGGTACTCTCTTTACAGACCCAGGTGCAACAGCAACTGACCTTGAAGATGGAAATATTACAAATAAAATTGTTGTTACAGGAACTGTAGCCACAACAACTCCAGGAACATATACACTTACTTATACAGTTACAGATCTAGGAGGATTGACTGCAAGTACTACACGGCAGGTTGTTGTGACTCAAGCTTTTATCCCACCATCATCAATGTGTGTGCTTCCAGATACACTTGGAGATACAACAATTGAAACTACCGGTGCTTCTTTTGGTTCTGAAACTGGCCTTCTTGCAGTGCTCGCTCAGTCAGGTATTAGTGTTGCATCATCAACACAGTACCAGACTTGGCATACTAACAAAGCTTCTACCACGATCACTCTTGAATTAGTGAATGGAATTACTGGTGCCGGTGATGTATTTGGATATTACATGAAAGGCAAGCCTTCTACATTTATTCCTTTGTTTGCAGTAGGTTCAACAGTAAACACAGTATATCCAAACATACCTCGTGCAACACTTGGACAGAAAATATCAGTATCAGTTCCTGCAGGAGATATTGGGTTTGCAATTCATTCAACATATAACTCTGTATATAATTTTTGGGCATCTGAAAATTCTCAGAATGCACTCGGTGAAGATCATATGGTTTCGTATAATGTAGTTTCTACTTCTACACCAAACTATGGTACATATGTTCTTGCTTTTGAGGACCTTCCTTTCGCATCATCTGATAAAGACTATAACGATGTTGTAGTTAAAATAACTGTAGCTTCATGTGAAAACGGTGTTGTGGTCCCAGTAAACACTCCACCGACTATCACTCTTGTTGGTGCAAATCCAGCACAGGTAACTACAGGTCAGGCTTGGGTAGAACCAGGTGCAACAGCAACTGATCTTGAAGATGGAAATATTACAAACAAGATTGTTATTACTGGAACAGTAAACGTAAGTATTCCAGGAACATATACACTTACCTACACAGTTACAGACTCAGGTGGATTGACTGCAAGTACAACTCGACAGGTTATTGTTTCTAATCCAAACGGAGGAGGAGCAACTACTGGTTCAATTACATTCTGTTCTCTGTACTCTAATCTTGAAAACGTGCTTGCGACCAGTGCAGCTGGACTTCCAGAAGGTTCATTTGTCATGAAGCTCGGAACTACAACAAATATCAATGGATCAACAATCCAGACTAAGACATGGACAGCTACTGGCTTTGCCCCAAATAAAAAAGTGATCTCATCTGTAAATGATGCAGACTGTGTAACATACACTGACCTTGCATTTGGTACATACTATTATTCAGAACTTGGAGTGACTGGAAGTGGTTGGACCGTTTCTTCAACAAGTCCAAAATACAACGACCAGCTTACAGCACCGGTAAACAATATCTTTGACATGTTTGCATACAGCCCAGAACTTTTCAACGCAACTTCAACTGATGATGTGAACCGAAATGTAAACTCTGATGGACAGATTGTACTTTCATCTGACCGACGAGAGCATACAGTAGTAATGGCGACTAAATATACACCAGTACCTGTAGTGCCTCCAGTTGTTACTCCTCCAGGAGGAGGTGGATGTGTTGCTAACTGTGGTGGAGGAGGTGGAAACGGACCAATCGTATCATCACTCGCTATTACTAATGAGAAAGTGGTGGAGATTACTCCAGGTGTTGCGCTTGTAACATGGACTACAAATCTTCCCGCAACAAAAGAAGTAGGATACGGAAATACATCACAACCAGCTTCATTTATTGTTGCTCCATTTGGATATGCGACATCGACAGTGCGCGTATCAAGTCCACTTGAAACAATTCACTCATATACAATCGCTATTGAATCAGGTAAGACTTACTATTTCCGACCAGTATCAACAGACTTCAAAACTACCGTTGCGGGTATTGAGCTTGTGCTCAACCCAGGTACCGGAGGTATAGGTGGTGGAGGTGGTGAGATTTCAAACCCAAATACATGTTACTACTTGTTTGATTATCTCAAGCAAGGATGGAGCAACAACCCAGTGGAAGTGAAGAAACTCCAGGTATTCCTCAAGAATCTTGAAGGATACGATGTAGTCGCTACAGGTATCTACGATGATCAGACTGTAGTAGCGCTCAACGCTTTCCAGAACCGATACAAAGCAGATATCTTGACTCCATGGGGACACACAGCACCAACTTCGTTTACCTATATTACAACAAAGAAAAAAGTAAATGAGATTTACTGTAAGATGGCTTTCCCGGTGACTGTACAACAGCAAGCAGAGATTGATGCATATCGAGCATTCCTTCAGGGACTCTCTGATGCTGGTGTGACAGTGGGAACTCCAACAGAGGCACAGATCAACCAGCCTGTGATTATCGACACTACTGATGTGGGTATACTTCCACCTGTTCCAACTTCACCTCAGGTGACATTGGCAGGGGAGAACAGTACGACCACATTTGCAGGAAGACTTACTGCAAACGTGCTTAACTCAGGTAAAAGACTCGGTAGTATGTTTGCAGGTTTGTTTACATGGCCGTCTGACTGGATACGAAATATGTTTGGTGATAAAGATGTTAACGAATGTACAGATAAATCAATTTTTTCAAATTGGTTTAACTGGATATTACTGATCATCATCTTCACTATGGCATATCTCTGGTATCGAGAACGACGTGAAAACAAGAAAGCTCTCGCACTCAACAAAGAGCTTGATCTGATGAACAAATAATTAAAAATAGATAGATATAAGAAAAACCCCGAGCATAAAGATGCAGGGGGTTTTTCTTTTTGTACTTCCGCTGTGCATTATACACAATTTTTTGTGTTTTTAACATTAAAATCTGTGGAAATCTATTTTATATGCTGTATACTATAGAGATATGGAAGAATATATATACCCTGAGAGTGAGGAACCCCGATTACAAGAGCCACCTACTGAAATAGAAAAACTTGAAGCTCTTTTTGCTAATATCAATCATTTGTATAGTTTTGATGGACTCAATCAAGCTGCAAAACTTGAGTCAGTTAGAGCATCGCTTTTAAGTTTGAAAGATAAGATTAAGACACTTGGTGATAAAGGTGTTGATGTTAGTGAATTAACAGCTAAGCTTCATGGCTACAATCAAAAGTTAGAAAAAGAACTTCGAGAACTCCAGGAGGGTCAGATAATTTAAGACTAAAAGCTCATATTCCCGTCTGCTTTAAGCAAAGAACGAGTTTCTTTCGGGTGAAGTAGATGCTCGATATATCCCGCAGTCGCTATCATGAGTGCGTTGTCTGTAGCATGCTCTTTTTCGGGTATACATAAAGTCACTTCGGGGAATTCATGAGAGATCATTTCACCAAATGCTTTTCTGATGTGTGTATTTGCCACCACTCCACCTGCAATAATCAGTGTGTGTGCGCCCACCTCCTCGAGGGCTTTTTTTGTTTTAGTGAGAAACACTTCGGTGACTGCATCTTCAAATTCTCGACACATGTCACAAAGCATTTCTTCTGTAAGTGAAGCGTGCTCTTTGAGTGTGTAAAGCACGGCTGTTTTGAGACCCGAAAAAGAAAAATCAAAATCTTTTGAGTGGATCATTGGTCGAGGGAGTGTGAATGTCTTTGGAGTATGTTCTGTGCGCGCTTTTTCAGCTTTTCTGGATACTTCAGGTCCACCTGGGTAAGGAAGTGAAAGCATACGAGCGACTTTGTCGAATGCTTCGCCAACTGCATCGTCTCTTGTTTGTCCTATTTTCCTGTATTTACCCCAGTGTTCTATAGATACTAGCTCGGTGTGTCCACCAGAAATCAAAAGCGCTAGAGTGGGGAATTGGATAGGGGTGGAAGTTTGAAGATGGAAGTCAGGAGTTGGAGAGGTGTTATTCTTAATTTCTCCTGTTTTCAGTAACACAGAAGTGATGTGTCCTTCCATGTGGTTTACTGCTTGGACCGGTATATCCCATAGTACAGAAAGAGCGTGAGCGAAAGAAATGCCGACCCAGAGAGCAGGTTCGAGCCCAGGCCCTACAGTAACGGTGATTAGGTCTATGTTTGGGCGTTTGAGGGGGCTTACAAGCTCTGTGAAGGTTTCAAGTAAGCCATCTTCTTTTGAGAGGATTTCTTTAGCTTTTTGCCATAACAGAGGAGAATAGGACGGATAAGACGAATTGGACTTATCTAACACAGAGAATAAACCTGCTTCTGTGAGGGCTTTTTGGAGCAAAGAGGGTAGGTTTCTTGCGTGTTCTCGCTTAGCAATAGTTGGGTAGACTCCACCATATGGCGCATGGAGAGCTACTTGTGAAAAAAGGCCATTTCCGAGTACGGAGAAAAAAGGAGATCTGAGGTCTCCTGTCGCTTCTACTACACATACTGCAGTCTCATCGCAGCTTGTTTCAATGCCAAGTATAATCATAAACCCACTGTATCAAATTTTTAGGTTTGAAGAAACTTTTTAATAAGGGTTGCAGACACAGTAATATCGGTTGCTCGACAAGTCGCACCAGTTTTGACCAGATGCCCAGGGTCTACATGTTCCGGCATAACCTGTAGAAGTTGGAGGTGCTGCCTCAAGTGTAGTGACTAGGAGAGCTCCTACAATTGACCCACCATAGTTATAGTAGTTGTAAGATACTCCGGGTGGTGCGGTAGGGATTCCCCCAAGAAAACCTTCAGTGACGAGTTGTTGTGCCATTGAATTAAAATTATCTACCCACGCGTTAGTCATTACTGGAGTCTCGTTTGGGTATCTGCCATATTTGTCATAGTAGAGGATCAGTGCTTTTTGTACCTGGCTAAAGTTTCTCATTGTTGCAGCGTCGCGAGCCTTTGCTCGTGCAGAATTAAGGCTGCCTAAGACAACAGAAGAGAGCATTCCGATGATAGCAATCACAACAAGAAGTTCGATTAATGTAAATCCTTTTTTGAGGAAGAGAGATTTCATGAGATTTAGTATACAGGTTTATTGAGGTGTGGTGGAGCAGTAATTTCTTTGATCAGAATGTTTCCTTCGGGAACAGAAATGTTGAGTGAAGGATTGGGTTTTATAATGGGAAAAATGAGTGAATAATAAAAAAAGCAAAGAATACTTAGATAATAAAATTGGACTGACATATAATATATAAGTATATGGTAGATGGGTCTTTGTGTAAAAGACAGGATTGTTCATTATGAATTAATACAAAACGACTATGTTATAATATGCAAATTATGATGCCTCGAAAAACCGGTTTTACACTCATTGAACTTCTTGTTGTGATTGCTATCATCGGAATGCTGTCTTCTATTGTACTAGGGTTGCTATCAACTGCTCGTCAAAAAGCTCGAATTGCTAAAATGTCTACAGATGCAAAATCGATTGATTCTCAAATCAATCTTGCACGATCGAATGCGGAGGTAGTTACGTTAAATGTAACCAACAGTGGCTGTACATCGTGTGCTTTTGGTAATGGAACTACAATGCGTAGTCAAGCTACAGCTTTGACTACAAACAACACTGCGTGGACTAGACTCGGGTTTAGTGCAGCACCCCTCGATCCATGGGGTAATCCGTATACTATAGATGAAAATGAAAATGAAGGGGGAATAGGAAACTGTACCTACGATGCGGTCTATAGCGCAGGGCCGGATGGTATTTTTGCAGGACAGGCAGCGTCTGGGGCTGTACTTCCAGGTGTAGTGACCGCAAGTGCAGGGGATGATTTTTATTTTAATATTTCACGGTTTAGGTGTCAGTAGGTGGTGTGATTTTTTGTATCCTGTGGTCAGGAATAATTTTGTTTTCGTCAAAACAAAATTTTCACGACCCTACCTCAACCGTTTTGTCTGCTGGCAAAACATGTTTCCGGCTCGCACTACACATAAAAAACTCCCAGCAGTGGGAGTTTTTTATGTGTAGTGCGCGATGCAGGATTCGAACCTACTGCCTTCCCTACGTCAAAGGGACGCTCTACCAATTGAGCTAATCGCGCATAAACTATAATGTACCAAATTAAGAGTAAGAATAAAAGGTTTTGTATTAAGTAAATTTTTTTTGCAATTTCTTCAGAAGAGTGTTATATTATTGCCGTGTGGCCCTATCGTCTATCGGTAAACTTAGGTAGGGACCCGAGTTTACGATCGGAGCGCGACGGCGCGAGATGGGGTCGACCACAAAGTCAGCAGACTTTGATGGGTGACTAGGACACCTCAGGTAATCGAAGTTGTTTTAAATTTATCGGCCCTATCGTCTATCGGTTAGGACACGGCGTTTTCAATGCTGTAAGCGCGGTTCGACTCCGCGTAGGGTCATGAAAGCAGAAATCCCCGAAAGGGGATTTTTGTATGATTAAGTTGTCTTCTGGTACGAATGCATTTATAAATATATAATATATGCATGCGTACAGACTTATCACATTTAAAACAAAAAGCTATCGCACTCCGTCTTGAGGGAAATAGCTATGGAAATATAAAAAAGACTCTTGGTTTAAAATCAAAAGGCACGTTAAGTGTTTGGTTTAGAGATGTTATTTTACCAGAAGATTCTAGGAAAAAACTTGAGAAAAATAATTTGCTCGCAATCAAAAGAGGTTTATCATCTTTCAATAATAATCGGACCGCAAGAATCAAAATTGAAAATGAATTAGCATACAAAAAGGGCTCTGAAGGCATTCCAGAAAATTTAAATAAGCGGGATCTATTGTTGGTTGGAGTTGCCTTATACTGGGCAGAAGGGACAAAAGCAATTAATAAAGTATCACCTGCTTTTTCTTTTTCAAACTCTGATCCAGAAATGGTTAGGGTTTTCATGAGATTTATTAGAGAGATTCTATTAGTTAAAGAAGAGGTTATTTCAGGAGGGATTCATGTTTATTCGAATACTGATGTTGTTAAGGCGAAAAATTTTTGGGGAAATGTGACTAATTTACATACCCTCTCCCTACCCCTCAATACGAACAGGAAAGTTAACGGTTAATGATTCAATCAGCATACCACACTCTTTTTCCATCATCACTTCGTATGAAGTTCTGCCACCCAAACACTCCCTCGGTTTGTGATTAAAATACATTTCAATATCAATTAAAAACTCTGGAGAGATCGATTTCAAGTCGGTCTTTTTTGGTACAAATTCTCGTATCCATCTGTTTGAATTCTCGACCAATCCT
>JAPLZY010000002.1 GCA_026394775.1 Candidatus Zambryskiibacteriota bacterium | reverse complement strand
TTAACTTGTATTTTTTCTTTGTTTTGGTACTTTTAATGATGTCTTTGGTGTGCTTCATATCCTCCATTGTACCGAAAACACCACCAAGCTTGCGCTTGGTGGTGTTTTTGTTGTGGAAAAGTTTTTTCTTGCAACAAAGCCTCCTCATGAGAAAACGGTCAAAAACTTGTCGCGTTTCTTAAAACCAAACGGATATTTTTTTAATTCACCCGTTCGAGATACCTATTTTGGAAAAATTGTCTGCGTATTCTACGCATGCAAACCATACAGCAGAAAAGAAAATATTAAATCATTTATAGACAATGGTTTTTCCTTGGAGAAAATAATTTCCCTCTCTCCTTTTACCCTAGCTTCTTTCAAAGAAGGTCATCTTTTTCATCTTCACACACCCAAGAGACTAACCTAGATGTTTTATAAGTCAATTTACCTAAACTCTATCACCACCACTTCCCCTCTATTGAAAGTCCTCATGCGCGGACCAGCTGTTCCAATACCGTTTGTCGTAATGCTATTAAATGATGACTTTGTGACGAGACCATACACATATTCTTTATACACTCTCCGTGCAATAAAAATTCCTGGCCACAACTGACCCCCGTGAGTGTGTCCTGAAGTATTGAGAAATACTCCAGCATTCTGAAGCTCTGTTTGAAAACTTGGTTCGTGGTTTATCACAATAGCAGGAGTTGCTTTTGTAATTCCTTTTTCCAAAAGCAGATTCTCTACTTCTTGAGGATCCTTTTTACTTCTATAATTCAATCCAAACACAGGTACCCCAAAAATCTCACTTTTTTCATCTACAAGCACTGTCATACCCCCTCTTCGTGCGCTCGCCAAAAATTCATTAAACGCTCCGTACTCTTCATGATTTCCCGGAGTAAAAAACACAGGAATTTTTTCAGTGAGCACTTGCAACTCTTTTTCCACCCCCACTGTATCAAAAGCGGGGCCATCAAACATATCCCCCGCCAAAAGCACCGCATCTGGATTTGTTTCTAAAACTTTTTCAACTACGTGTTTTGCAAAAGATGCTTGGTTAACAGGACCGAAGTGTGTGTCGGCAATGAGCGCAATACGCTTACCTTTAAGCTCTGGATACTGCAAAGGTGCAGTGAGTGTGTAGGTAACAGTTCGTGTAAAAAATGCTTGAACAATACCCGTAACACCAACAATCGAAGCAAGCATGTAAAGTGAGAAAGATATTTTAACGAGCGGTAATTTTATGAAATATGACAAAATAAAAAGAAGGCAGATAATCACCGATGCGAAAAACCAATACAGAAAGACTCCCCCAAGATACGATGTGACTATATAAAAGATCTGCGAGAAAATATTCGGAGCATAGCGAAACCATACGTTTGCAAGAATAAAAAGAATAGGTGTTGAAAGAGCAACGCCAATTATAATTCTTTTTACAAGCATTGTTGCACCAAGTCCAATAATTACACCTAATGCAGTAAATCCAGAAACAGCACACAAAAATAATATAAGTACACTAAAAAAAAGTATTTGTTCCATTGCTTCATGGTACGACACTTTAAAAGTTCACACAATGCAAATATGATGTGTTAGAATATATCTATGAATATTTCTTGGAAAGCACCTGAACATATGCATACCGAAAAAAGCGCAGACTGGTACTGGATGGTAGGCATCATTTCCGCCACTCTTGCTTTTATCTCTATTCTCTTAGGGAACATAGTCTTTGCAATACTTATTATCGTTGGTGTTTTTACTATGACACTTTATAGTGTCAAAAGACCTCAGAGTGTTCACATAGAACTCGGGCCGACCGGTATAAAAGTACACGAGGTTTTGTATCCATATGCAAACCTTGAATCTTTTTGGATTGAGGAAAAAGAGCTCGCACCTCGAATACTTTTTAAAACGACTAAAAAAATAGCTCCATATGTAACAGTCCTTTTGGGTGATGCCAACCCAGACGAAGTACGTGACGAGCTCTTGGTTCATCTACCTGAAATAAAGCACTCTGAGCCTTTTTTGGAAAAGCTTCTTATTTACTTTGGGTTTTGATAATTTTGTGATACTTTTTATAGCGCTTCCGTATCTGGCAAATTTCGTTGTTGGACGTCAGAATTTGATTGGCACCGTACAGTAGTACGTCTTCAATCAAATTCCTAATCCACCTAGAACTTTACTCAGCTCCGAAAGCGTTTCATAATATAATAATAAGAAATTGTCCTCGTAGTTTAATGGATAAAATACCGGCCTGCGAAGCTGGTGCTTCTGGTTCGACTCCAGACGAGGGCACCATACATAAAAAACTCCCACTGCTGGGAGTTTTTTATGTATGGTGCCGGCCAGAGATATGTTTTGTTAGCAGACAAAACAATCGAGGCAGGGTCGTGAAATTTTGTTTGTGACGACAAACAAAATATTCCTGACCACGTAAACAACGACAGGAAAATTATCAGTGATCACCATTTACTTACCCCTCACATACCCCACCCTCTCCTTCAATTTCGAAAAAGGTATTCACTAAATAATTATTCTTTAATAAAATCACTAGCTGTTTGAGTAAGAGTGTATTCCATTGCTTTTTCAGAAATATTCTTATTATATTCAGTTGAAAGCATTATGTAAGTTTCACCTTTAACAAAGTGTGCTATAGCTAGTTCATTAGTCACTTCTCCTTTTTGTAGATTCTCGGGTGTCCCAATCTTAACGTACTCAATGTAAATATCCTGATTATTAACAGTGTACTTATTAATTTTTTGTCTTTCATAATAAAGATTATAATAAGCGTCATCACCAGGAATCTTTGTTCTATACCTCGTCAATTTTGTTAATTCTTGTAAAGAATTGACAAAATCATTATAAACACCGCTGTGAACTGACATCTGCTTAACATATTTACTTGGGCCCCCCATATATATCTGTCCTGAATATATGAAATCATATTTATCAGGAATAATTCTATTTTTTATTCGATCTTCCAGAGAAATTTTTCCATCCATATATCCAATTACACCCCTAAGCGCCGTGAGATACGGATTATATACTGTAAAACCCACAAGCTTATCCTGACACAGGGCATACCTTGAAGAATCTAACTGCTGATAAATTAAAATTGCCAGACAGGTTGCTGAATCAGACACATCTGGAGTAATTTTTAAATTCAACTTAGTAATACAATAATCTCTATTTGATTGTCGAATATCTTCACCATAGAAACTATTACAAAACTGTAGTTTTTTCTCCTCGGAAGCCACCTTAATTTGATTATCAAAGTATGCCAAAACTCTTGCCATTGGCGAGGTATCATCTTCTTTGTTCAGTTGATACAAAGCGAATTTACTAAATGGATTATTGTTAATAAAGTTTTCAAATAGACAAGAATCTCTTTTTGGCACAGACGTTCTTATGGGGAAAATAAATGCTTTAGTTTCGTTATTACAATTTGCTACTTTAGAGTGAATAAAATGAGGGATACATTCATAATTAAAACCGCAATTTTCAGCAACTGCTTTACTAGAAGCAAATGGTACTGGTGGATTTTGTAGAAATACATATCCACAAACTATCACCAGGATCAAAAAATAAAAACTAATAAATTTTTTTCTTAAATGTTTTACCTTAGAAGCGTACTCTTCAGGTAATTCATTTTTTGAACGGACTTTAAGTGTAATTCGTGCGGCAATAAACCCAAGTAAAAACGAATATAGACTTATTAAAACGAGAGGAATAAACTGAATAAATGACGGTATGTTAGATAAGCTGTAGTAACCGTAACTAACTTCAACTAAAATTGATTTTATCATCGATACAAATGGTAGCGCCGGAAACCCCACAGCATAGAAAGGAAGTAACACTACGCACCCCATACCTCCTCGACACGTATCTACAAAAGCAGAACCTCCAATAAAAACTAAAGTAGACAAAGTTACAAAAATAATAATTAATCCACGATTTTTTTCTATTTTAAATGGGTTTATAGACATGCAATTAAATTATATTTTATAAACTAATTATGACTATATGATACCCTAATTACTTCACATACCCCACCTTCTCTTTCAGTTTCAGTATAGGCTTTTCCATATAGGTATATGAAATATGCGCAAAGAATAGTGAAAGTAAAAAAGTGAACACTGAAACAAAGACCAGAGTCGGCAATGAGCTGTGCACCACCGGCACATATATACTTGTCGCCCATAGTACACACACGAGAGCTACCATATGATACGCATAGAGGCCATAGGAAAGTTTTCCGAGATATGAAAGTATTTTTGAGTTACCGACTTTGAAAAAAGAATTTTTTGAATAACACTGTTCAAGGATAATAATTGAAAAAAGCACACAGAAGATGATTGACTCAAGTGCATAGAGAGTTTGGTGCACTAAACCTGACACTAAAAAAGAAAGGATTCCTCGCAGGAGAGTGTAATAGACCACCATCACATAACTTAAACCTATTGCCCACCGTGGCATGTTTTCAAAAAATTCCACAAAACCTTTTTTAAAATATACACAGTACGCAAGTAGACAACCAATGGCAATGTCAGAAAAAACAGAGAAGGTCATGTACCTGATGATTTCATAGTTTTGCCAGCGTATAAAACGATAGATAAACGAAGCAATAATAACAGCGCCCAAGATCCACGGGATCTTTGATACACCAACTCGTTTAAAAACTGCTGGCCACACGAGGTAAAACTGCTCTTCAACAGCCAAAGACCAAAGCACACCAATAATAACTGACGTATAGCCTGCGTAAATGAGGTCAATATTACCTAAGAAAAAAAGATATGCGGGCAAACGAGAAAGTGGTGCGAGGAGAGAAACAGAAAGCGGTGTTGAAATAAGATACGGAAAAATAAAAAAGCCACAGAGTATTACCACGAGGTACACCGGCCAGATACGAAGAGCTCTTCTGATGTAAAAATGCTTGATCGATACATCTCCTGTCTGTTCCCTCTCCTGAAGCAGAAGGTAGGTGATCAAAAAACCAGATAATACGAAAAAGAAAGTTACACCCAAATCCCCGTGTGCGAAAAAAAGTTTACGTATCGGGTTGTACAACTCCGCGGTGTATCCGGAAAAAATAGTGAGATGAGAAATAAGTACAATAAGGAAGGCAAAAAAACGAAGCCCATCTAAATTTTTAAAATACACTTTATTCATATGAAGACTTTAGTATATCAAAAATCCACCGTAGATGTATTCTAGTGGTGGATTTTTGTTTGATTATTTTGCTTTCGTTACCATTGCACTCAGTCGAGACTTTTTTCGAGATGCAGTGTTTTTCTTGAGAAGACCTGTTTTCACAGCCTTATCGAGAATCTTCTGTACCTGAGGGAAAAGCTTTTCTGCGTCTTTTACTTTCTTCTCTGAAACAAGTTTCTTGAGTGTTTTTATACTCTTAGACACCTGATCCTTCTTTCGAAGGTTAAACATTTTCTTTCGTCCAGATGAACGAAGGGCTTTTTTAGCTGATTTGATGATTGGCATGTCCTATATAATACATATAAATAGAGATAAATCAAATGTTGACACACGCAAAGTATTGTGATTATATCTTAACAGAAAACAGCCGGCAACCCCGGCAAGGAGCTGTAGTGACGTGACATTCATTACGTTCAGGGAATTAGATATTCTCTCATTCGATGATGCCATATGGGAATTTTGTATGGCAATTAAGATGAGTGGAGGGGGTGGGTACCACCTGGAAGCACTTGAGGCACTGGTTCATAATGCCAGCAAGGGCGAGAAAATCAAGGATACTGACAACCAGAGAGTATTAATAGGTAAGATACTTAGGGTGAGTTATAAGTGGGCTTTGGGGAAACATAAAACTCTCAAATCGATGGCACCACTACCGAAACGAATTTACCTGGTGAGATGTGGTCGTTTATACGGTTTGCAGTGGAGGACTGGTCTCACCGTCATTACATTAATTTTTTCTGAAGTTTCAGAAAAAGTGTTCTTGATTATCCAGGGACTGAAATTAGACGATGTACAAAAGCAGGCTCTCCATTCAGGGCTTCCAGAACCAGTATATATCAAGGTTGGTGCAATTGGACTTTCACACGAAACCGGAGTGTTCCTCAGTCACATCCACGGCTTGATAGGTCCGTACACCCAAATCTCGTTTTAATTAGTACATAAAATTGTATATTATATAAAGTATACAATTACCCATACTATATATTTTATAGTATGAGACAAAACGTCCTTATTTTTAATGTAGGGACTTTTTTGCTTCCAAAAACCAATTATTTTAAAATCCTGTATAATAATCTCATGATCGGATATATACGCGGTACCATAGTCTGGCAGGACCTCAAATCAGTCGTTGTAGATGTAGGTGGCGTCGGCTACAAACTCTACACCACTGCTGGGAACATCGATACCCAAAAAGAGGTTTCGTTTTTTACCTATCTTGCGGTACGAGAAACAGCTCTCGACCTCTACGGCTTTACCACCAAAGCCGAGCTCGAGTATTTTGAACTCCTCCTCACCGTCTCGGGCATTGGACCAAAGTCTGCTCTTGCAGTACTTTCTGTCGCTTCTCTTGATACCCTCTCGTATGCAATTAATAACAACGATGCGGGACACCTCACTAAACAAGCAGGTATCGGAAAAAAGAATGCGGAGAAAATTGTACTCGAACTAAAAGGTAAAGCACCGGAAACATCAGCCGGACACACACACCGCCACGAAGATGACGATACACTTGAAGCTCTTAAATCTCTTGGCTACTCTGAAAAAGATTCGCGAGAAGCATTGAAAAAGGCAACCGGTGATACCACCCAAGAAAAGATTCGTTCCGCACTCAAAGTTTTGAAATGATTTTCTAAAAGCATTCGCAGACTTTTAACTCAAACAACAACGATTTTCTCCAGCCGATAACATCTAGTCCTGTACTCAGGACCGACTGAAAGGAGTCTGCGGTAGGCGGAGAAAATTGTGCTTTGTTTGATAAAGGATATCCATCCTTTGTATACTCCTCGGCTCAAGTATACAAGAGAGTACTCTCGTATACTTTTCACCTTACGTCGTATAATAAAAGGCGAGGACGATTTTAGAAAATTATTTCAAAACTAAATTTTATGCCCGAACTACCCGAAGTCACTACAACCGTAAAAGGACTCAACCAAGTCCTCCCCCACCTCATCATCGCGGACGTATGGTCTGACTATCACGTGGGCACAAAAAATAAGTCGCCCGAGGTTATTAAAAATGAAAAATTTCTCGAATATTTCAAAAAAGAAGTTATTGGTAAAACAGTACTCTCTGCAGAACGTCGGGCAAAAAATATTTTGATACACCTTAGTGGAGAAAAAACTATTCTTATCCACATGAAAATGACGGGGCATTTATTATTTGGAAATTATTCTTTTACAGGGTCAAAATGGACAGCAACAGATACGGGACTTCTTCAGGACCCCTTCAACCAATTCATCCACTTCACTCTCTCACTCTCAAACGGAAAAACTTTGGCTTTTTCAGATATGCGGAAATTTGCAAAAGTAACACTTTTTGAAACAAACACTCGGGATTCTCATATAGACCTCAAAAACCTTGGGCCTGAGCCACTTTCCCACCTCACAAAAGAAACATTGACTCAACAACTTTCAAAAAAACCGCGTGGGGTTATTAAAAGTGTACTCATGGACCAAACGGTTGTGGCAGGTGTTGGAAATATATATTCAGACGAAATACTGTGGCTTTCAGGCATACACCCCGAACGAAAAGTTGAGAGTCTCAGTACAAACGAGGTTGGAAAAATATTTGATTCAATGATTGAAGTACTTAACACAGGTATTGAACTTGGGGGTGACTCTATGTCTGACTATCGAAATATTTATGGCGAACGCGGTGGCTTTCAAAATTCTCACAAGGCGTACCGACGAACCAAACAAATATGTCAGAAAAAAGGTTGTGGTGGTGTAATAACCAGAAAAGTAATCGGCGGAAGAAGTGCACATTTTTGTAACATACATCAGAAGTGATAGTATATACATATGAAAAATTGGGACTGGGGTCTAATTTTAATCTGTGTAGTGCTCGCTTTTGCTATTTTTGGTGGTGCAAAAAATACCAAACTCGCACCACTTCAAACAGGGGCTGCTATACCTTCACCTTCTGAGCGACAACTCTCTTCGAGTGAAATTGAAGAAAACATACGAGCCACACAGTACAAGCTAGAGCAACTTCAGAAAGAGACGGCACTTCTCGAAGAAAAGAAAAATTCTTCAGTATACAAAGGTAAAATATACATGAGCGTTAACACATCGTCTGATGCTTCGACCGAATACGTCGACATATATACAGACAGCTCAACCAAAGAACCTATCAATATCACAGGTTGGAAACTTGTCAGCACATCAACAAACCAAAGTGTTACGATACCTAAAAGCACCCTTCTTTACTTCGCAGGACAAACAAACAGCGAACAAGATGTATACCTTGGTCCAAACGAACATGCGTATATCATTACAGGGCGCTCACCTATCGGTTATGGATTTAAGACAAACAAATGCTCAGGGTATCTTTCTCAATACACAAACTTCTACCCTGGTGTATGGACCAACTGCCCTGCCCCAAGAGATGAAGATCAGTCTTCAATACCGAGACGCGTCATCAACGACAGTTGTTTTGACCTGATCAACTCCCTCGGCTCATGCAGGATCCCTGAACCACTTTCAAATGCATACTCTTCTGAGTGTCAGGATTTCTTAATTAAAAAGATAAATTATCCATACTGTATTTCAAACCACAAAAACGACAAAGATTTTTGGGGTTCAAGCTGGTATGTATATTTAAAACGAAGCGAACCGCTCTGGAAATATAGACGCGAGACGGTCATACTCTATGATGCAACGGGAAAACTGGTAACTCAGGTAATAAAATACTAACTCGCCTCCTCGGCGAGTCTGCCGATGAGGCAGAGATTAAAGAATAGGAAAATTCCCCTGTACCAGGTACAGGGGAATTTTTAAATTTTTAATAGTTGAAACAAAGCGATTCCAAAAGCCACAGAAACATTGAGAGACTCTTTTTCCCCTCTCATAGGGATTTCCGCCACAACATCTGCAAGTTTTAAAAGTTCAGGAGACATTCCCTTTACTTCATTGCCAACGACCAACAAAACTTTTTCTCCCAACTCTACTTTTTTATAATCCACGGATTTCTTACTCTGTTCTAAAGCGACAACAGAAAACCCATCTATTTTTAGTGTTGCAATTAATTTCTTAAGAGTTCCAGCTTTGCTCCATGCCACCGAATCTTCAGCGCCAAGCGCTGTTTTTGCAATGTCTTTTTGCTTTCTCTTAAACTGATCAAGTGGGCTTGGAGTGTAGCCTGATATGTAGATATGCGAAACCCCTCCCGCATCAGCGGTTCTAAATATCGAACCCACATTGTGAGTACTGCGGATATTGTGGAGCAATACCCTCACATCCCTCTTTTTATCTTTCCTTTCCCTTTTCATAATGCCACTATACCTGATACTATATATCTATGCTATCACTCTTCCCACATCTCTTTGCGTTTCCATTATTCGCATTTTTTGTACTTCGTCTTGCGCTTGCATACCAACTTGGCCTGATTGCAAAAGATAGATTCAAAAAACCATACTCTTTTATTGCAGTATTTGAAATTGCAGTCACCATCCTCATCACCCTTGGTCTCTATACCCAAGGTGCACTTATTGGAGCAATGGTGCTTCTCATTATTGAGTCTATTGTCGACCGCAAAACAGACAAGTTTGATATCAAAACAGCCCATCTTCGCACCATCCTCGGTCTCGTCGCTTTCTCTCTCATGTTCCTTGGGGCTGGATCTCCCGCGTTTGATTTGCCTTTGTAAATTAAGCCCTCTTTTTTAATTCAATTTCTTCTTTTGCGAGATCAAATTTAATTATAAAATTTGAGAAAAACCCTCTTTGACCTACTATCCCATACGGCATGATTCGTCCCGATACATCAGACATAAAACCACCTTCAATTTCATATTCCCAGCCGCCTACTTCAATAGTAACTGTATGTAAATAATAGATGGATGATTTTCCACCCACACCGAAAACCTCTCTTGGTTTTCCTTTTTTAATATCAATTCCTAAAGCTTCACCAATTTCAGCATGAAAAATACACATATCAGCACCGGAATCAACAAGAACTTCGTATCCAATAGGTCCATTGCTACCCAGTAACTTGATTGGCATTACTGGTCGTAAAGTCTGTCCGTATCTTTTGTAATCAAATTTCATAAAGCACCTACATATGCAGTTAATGTTTCAGGGATACGAGTAAGAACAGGCATATCGCTCGTCTTTTTTTTAGCCTTGAGAATTACTTCTTTAACAGTCTTGCCGGAAGCCAATACAGTTATTTCATCAGAAGCCAAAGCAACCCATAAACCTTTGTATTTTTTATATAGTTTCGTCCAATCTTTTGACATATAAATACTATACCAGATTAAAAAGATCTGAGCGATAGTTGGACAAATTCCTATTTTCTGATATATTTTTTAAGTTCTGTTTGTTTTTTGCGCTCGTAGCTCAATCGGTAGAGCAGGTCCCTTTTAAGGACAAGGTAGTTGGTTCGATCCCAACCGGGCGCACAAAAAAGAAAACCCTTCACGGGGTTTTTCTTTTTTGTGCGCCCGGAGCAAAGCAATGTTATTGCTTTGCGCTTGGGATCGAACGACGGAGCCAATAATTTTCAGTAGAAAATTATGCGAGTCGGTGCCTAGACAAATTTTTTGCGACGGCAAAAAATTTAGTCGAAGGAGATACCCCAACCGGTCCCTACTTTACTTCCCCTCAAAAACTGCTAATCTTGCCTTAGGAGTAAATCAATGAAAACTAATGATTTCGATCAGGTGAGTCGGAGAAGAGAAAGGGATCTCACAATGAGGCTCCAGCAGCTTCATGAAAGACTTTATGTAGTAACCACCGAAGAGGAACTTCTTGAACTTCTCACAATAACCACAGAAGAAATTGTGGAAAGAAAAAGATTGCTTGATTTATCACAAGAACTGTAAACTTAATTTCGCCCCCCCCGCCACGTCGCAAGACTGGCGGAATTCCTTTATACATTCAAAACCACCCTCTCCAACAAAACCTCCATCTCCCCCTCTCCATTTCTTACATTCTCAGTCGTATCTACCAATGCACTCGAAATTTCCCTCAACTCACTTTGTGTAAAATTCTTTGCAAACTTTCTTGCCTTAGAATCTACAAAAGGAGAAAGTTTTGATTCACTCGCACTTTTTGTATGCATTGCTAATGTAATATTTTTAATCTGCCAAAAGAGCACACCACAGATCTCTTCTGCACTTATTCCTTGTTTCAAAGCTTCCAGATACCCCACCCACAGCGACTTTTTGTCTTTACTCCCCAGTGCATCCCCTAGTGCAAACGTATTAAAAAATTCTTTTTTCTTTTCAGGTTTTGCAAACTCTTGAGTCTTTTCAGCGCGTTTGCTTACTGCATCTACAATCTTTTTGGCAGGATTGTTTTCAATCACTAAAAACACATGACTCGAAGCCTGCATCATCTCCACACTTTCTTGCACCAGCTCTGTCGACTCTTTGCACTCAAGAAGTCCATCGAGGACTGCAATGTATTTCTGATCAAAAAGCCCTTGAGCATTTAAGAGTTCTTGAAATGTTGCTTCATTCCAATCGTCTTCCTTCAGTCGAAAAACCTCTGCATCTGGTCTCTTTTTAGCCAAAGAATCCAACAAAGCGTGAAGTTTTTTACGAGATTCGTTTGTATCTGTGCCGTAGAGAAAATAAAGCATAATATAAATATACGAATATACGAATTAAATACTTACGAATGTATGCGAATAATACGAATTGGTTTGATATATGTGTTTCTAAAATTCACTAATATACCTAAATCAAATTTTGTTTGCTGAAGATAATTTTGTATTTGACGGTAATTATCTTGAGTTATGGCTCGCGCCGCTTTTAACTCTAAGACAACTTTATTATCGATAATAAAATCCAAAATATTACCCCCTCCAATATTCATCTCTCTATTATAGGTCAAACTAACTTCTTTAAGCTTATTTTCAATTAAATCTCCGTATTGTTTTTCTCTTGAAAATTGACCCAACTCATTATGGACACTAAACAGTATACCAGTAATAACATACGATAACTCAGGATACAAAACCTTATCACTTACTTTTGTATTATTCGTAGCCATTCGTAGTTTTGTATTTATTCGTATATTCGTATCTACAAGGTTTTCATTTCAGCCCAACTGTCCCCCACAGAAGCATTCGCCACACACACTACTCCCTCTGTCTTCTTCGGATCAATTACACTCTCCATTATATTTTTAATCACCGGTGCTATTTTCTCCACCAAATCTTTTTCCACTTCATACACCAATTCATCATGCACCTGAAGAAGCAGACTGACTTTTGTATCAAGCTTTTCTTTTTTTAAATATTCTCGCACCTGTATCATCGCAAGCTTGATCACGTCTGCTTCTGTCCCCTGTATCGGCGCGTTAATAGCCATACGCTCAGCTTGAGCTTTCATGAAAGGTAGCTTTGAATGAATCTCCGGGAAATACCGTCGGCGACCAAAGAAAGTTTCGGTATAGCCTTTTTGCATCGTTTCTCGTTTTACCTTTTCCAAATATTCCGCAAGTCCTGAAAACGTATTAAAATATCCGTCCAAAAATTCTTGTGCCTCTTCTTTACCCACATTCATATTTGCTCGAAGTGCGTTTACTCCCATGCCGTACATTACTCCAAAGTTAATAGTCTTTGCATGAGAGCGCATCGTTTTGGTCACCTCACCTGCAGGCACACCAAACACCCGACTTGCCACTTCAGTATGCACATCCTGACCTGTTCTAAAAATCTCAATCAAGTTTTGGTCTTTTGAAAGAAATGCAGCAATACGAAGCTCGATCTGCGAGTAGTCAAAAGACATGAGCATGCTTCCTTTTTTTGCAACAAACGCCGTGCGGATCTCTCTCCCGAGGTCTGTCTTGTTGGGAATATTTTGAAGGTTTGGGTTTGCTGAAGACATGCGACCAGTCACTGCGCCGTTTTGGATAAAAGCAGCATGGAGACGAGACGTTTCGTCTACCATTTGAGGAATTGTATCGATGTATGTTCCTAAAAGCTTTGCAAGCTCGCGATATTCCAACACATACCCCGCAATCGGATATTCTTCTTTCATTTTTTCAAGCTCAGACTCTTTTGTAGAAAAACCTCCTGATGCATTTTTCTTCTGACCTTTCACCACAATACCCATTTTATTAAAAAGCATCTCACCGAGCTGTTTTGGTGATGCGATATTAAACTCTTCACCTGCTTCCTTCCAGATCTTGGCTTCTAGTTGCCCGAGTGTCTTGTGGTGTTTTTCCGAAAGTTTTTTCAACACATCAGTATCTACCGCAATCCCCACTTCTTGCATTTCTCTCACCATTGGGATGAGAGGCATTTCAATCTCTTCCCACACATAGGTCAAACCCTGATCTTTTATTATTTTTTCAAAGGCTTTAATAGCATCGACTACTGTATTTGTTTTTGTATACGAAAGCATGTCGTCGATAGTCGGGTTTGCTTTGCTCGGGTCAATCACCCACATCATCAGTTGAGCAGTCTTTGTATCTTCGGGTGATGCAGTCGCTGTCTCGGCTGATACGGTGAAAGAAAAAGCTTCGGCTACTTTACTTCGTAGACCTCTAAAGTCAAGCTCGGAAAGAAAAGTGATGATCTTTTCTTGATCCACTCCTGGTATCCACTCTGTTTCAGGGAGCGTAAAATGTATCGGACCGTCTCGCCTGATAGTGGCAAGCATTTTAGAAAAAAGAGCTTCTTCTTTTCCAGCCTGTACCTTCTCCAGGGTTTTCCCTTTCACTCCCACTTTTTCAAACTTGTCAGGATGTTTTTCCAATACCTCATACATCTCTTCGATAGTTCCAAAATTACCGATCAAAATCTCAGCTGTTTTTTCTCCAATACCTTTAATACCGATAATATTGTCAGACGGGTCTCCTCGCAAACCTTTGTAGTCAGGCAAAAGCTCTGGACCAAAACCAAAGCGTTCTTTGACCGCATCTTCGTTGTATACAATAGTATCTTTAATACCCTTCTTCAGTGTGTACACACGCACCTTGTCACCTGAGACGAGTTGGAGTGTGTCCATGTCACCCGAAGCAATCACAATATTTAAATCTGCATTATCTTTTGTTTGCTCGACAATAGTCCCGAGCATGTCGTCTGCTTCAAAACCAGGAGATGAATAAATGGGGATATTAAACGCAACGCAAATATCTTTTGAACGTTCAAGCTGTAGTACCAAAGCTTCGTCTGTTTCTTGTCTCCCTGCTTTGTACGCACCGTATACTTGATGTCGCATCGTAGGCTCAGGCAAGTCGTAACACGCTGCTATGTAGTCAGGTTCGATGTCTTTGATGAGTTTCAGGAGAAGTGTACAAAAGCCATAGAGTGCTCCCGTAGGCTCCCCTTTTGTCGACATGAAGTCAGGAAGAGCGTGGTATGCACGATGCAAGATAGCATGAGCGTCGAGGAGCACCAGAGTTTTCCTCTTAGGCTTACCTGTCTTTTCTTTTGTGTTTTTTGTGTCGGACATAAACTTATTTTAATTTCAAATTTTAAATTTAAAATTTTAAATTAATCACCTCTACTTCTCTCTCATTTTCTGACACATGCCGGAGCATTATTTTGATATGTGGTGGCATAATATCCTCGATCCGTTCTGGCCATTCTACCACAACCAAGTTCTCCGGGTTTGAAATAATTTCTTTCCATCCCAAATGTAGCATCTCTGCACTTTTCTCGAGGCGGTATGCGTCGATATGGATGAGGTGTTTGAAGTTACCTGTCTGCGCAGGCAGGGATGTTAGAAGTTTGATGTTAGAAGGGATCTCATATATTTTCATAATCACAAAAGTCGGACTGACGATAGTATCGAATACTCCAAGAGCACGAGCAAGCCCTTGAGCAAAGGTGGTCTTCCCTGCACCGAGGTCTCCGTAGAGTCCCACTACAGTTGCCTCCTCATTTTTTGAAGACAAACTCTCCAAAAACTTTTCGGCATAGCTTTGGGTTTCTTTAAGATTTGAAAGTTTTTCTGTGTGATTTGCTGTCATGGGTGTATTTTAGCATAGAAAAAGCCCCGACATCGTATTCGGGGCCCGCCGAGCAAAGCGCGACTAATAACTGTTTTGTCTGTTAGGGAGCACGAGCTCCCATTTCTCCTCGCGCGAAGACGAGTCCGCACTTAGATTATAGTTTCTGCTCCACGTAAGCAGTTTACGTACCCCACCTTCATAGGCAGGTGTTTCCACCGAAATCAGGAAGTCTGCCTGCCGACTTCCTTGCGTCGTTAAGTGAATCGTCGCGGAGGCGCCGGGGCACATATTTTGAATAATATCCCCGCCGGAGAGTACAACCCTCTCAATCATTACCCCTGTGTTGTTAACGAATCGCAAGGTGATTCGCCCAAGACCACCTGTCCAACCTCTCCCAGCATGGGTTGGGTGGACGTACATTTCTGAACAAACACTACCTACCCCCGCGACAGAACGAGCAGTGGCCCATTTCCGTTGGGTATTCGAAACCTTTTCCGTCGACTTCTGAAGCTTTTTGAGCCTCTTTACGTTGAATTGAAGGTTTTTAACCGCAAGACTTTTATCCGAGGGAACTATGGTACGATCTGCCTCAACCTGTTTAACAAACTGATTGAGTTGAACGAGACACCCGTCTAAGTCTTGTTGGTGTGCTTCTTCCCAGCAGTACCCGGTCATTTTTTCCGGCTTAGGAAGCACAGCTTTCCACCCTTTTTGTGGTGGACGGTCTTCCCGCTCTTCACTTAGCTTTGACTCCACCAGCCGAACCATCGAAGTATCAGTCCGATCAATCAGCGCTTTTTTTAGTGCTGGAGCTTCATCCAAGACAACAGGAGCATTCTTTATTTCCGTATGTTTCGCTGCCTCTGCTTTAAGTTTTTTGACTTGAATAGCAACCATGGTTGCCGCAGATTCACCTGAATAGCCATTGGCCTTCAGGAAACTAACACCAGCTACTTCCAATCCTTCAAGGGCGACTGGGTTGTCTTTTTGCTTTGCGAGTTCTTTAATGAAAACGCCAAAACAATTTGCCCCATCGGCCATAGTCCACATCGCCTTCTCCCAGCAGGGCTGAGAGAATTTTTCAGCGGGATTTGAGGTTTGAACCGGTGTCACCAAGTTTACCTCACCCCCCCTTGACATCGGTTGAGCTGGTACGGTCCTGGTTGGCGCTTGCGCCAAAAGAGACAAAGAAAAAGTCAACCACAAGATAACACTGACAATGAGTTTGCTCATAGAGCCTCCTAAAGAATTCAGGCCTTGGCCTGTCCGCTACATATTATACACCACTTATATATAGTTTGTCAAGCACCTCTTTTCCCTCTTTTACAGCTCTACACATGCCTTTTATGCCATTTTAATCTATACTATATACATGACGATTAATTTTGACGAAGACAAACAAGATAAACGAATCTCTGATCTACATAAAGAAGAGGAGGAACATCTGGCTCAGGTAATGGCTTCTAAATACAGTATTCCCTACCTTGACCTCACAGTCGTCCCTATCGACATAGATGCTCTTCGGTATGTTTCTGAACTTGAGGCACGACAAGCGTCTCTTGCTGTTTTTAATGTGGTTGATAAGAAACTCGATGTAGCAGTACTTTCCCCAGAAAATACCGACACCCAAACTGTAATAAAAAAACTTGAGGAAAAAGGAAATACGGTACAAATCTACATGACCTCACACAGCAGTCTCGAAAAAGTATGGTCCCGCTACAAAGACCTTTCTTTTTCTTTTGAAACAAAAGGTGGAGCGCTCGATATTTCAAACGACCAGATTACAGACTTTTTGGCTTCAGTACACAGCACCAAAGACGTGGCGACACTGATAGAAGAAGTGCTTTCAATGAAGAAAGCATATCGTATTTCGCGTATTCTCGAGATCATCCTCGCGGGCGCTATCGCTGTATCTGCCTCAGACGTACACCTTGAACCAGAAGAAACATATGTGCGTCTCCGCTACCGACTCGACGGAATGCTCACCGATATTCTCGACTTTGATCTTGAGACATTCAGGCTCCTCCTCTCTCGTATCAAACTTATCTCAAACCTCAAACTCAATATTGGTAGTGCACAAGACGGACGTTTTAGTATCAAACTTGCACATGAAGAAATTGAAATCCGTACATCTTTACTTCCAGGAGTCTACAGCGACTCTGTGGTACTTCGAGTACTCAACCCTCAGTCTATCTCAACAGGACTCCAAGAGCTTGGTATAAACGAGCATCTCCTTAAGATTTTGATGCATGAGATAAGCAAACCAAACGGAATGATATTAAATACAGGCCCTACCGGCTCTGGTAAGACCACTACTCTCTACGCTTTCTTAAAAAAGGTGCATGTTCCTGGTATTAAAATCATCACAATCGAAAACCCTGTCGAATATCACCTTGCAGGTATTGTGCAAACTCAAACAGATGAGAAAAAAAACTATACATTTATCGAAGGTCTCCGCTCGGCACTTCGTCAGGACCCAGACATTATTATGGTGGGAGAAATCCGCGACACAGAAACAGCACAGACCTCGGTCAACGCTGCACTCACCGGGCACCTTGTATTTTCAACACTGCACACCAACAATGCAGCAGGGACATTTCCTCGTCTCGTGGACCTTGGAGTAAACCCTAAAACACTCTCTTCTGCGATAAATATTGCCATGGCCCAACGTTTGGTACGACGACTCTGTCCTCACTGCAAACAAGCTACTCCAATACAAGAGGCAGACAAGAAAATAATAGATACGGTGCTCGAAAGCGTATTCGACAAAACACAGATTGAAGGCCTCCAGAGAGAGGTGGTTTACAGTGCACAGGGTTGCGAAGAGTGTAACAACACAGGCTTTAAGGGCCGTATTGGAGTCCACGAAGCAATACTCATGAACGATGCGATAGAAAAAGTGATCAATGAAAACCTCAGTGAACGAGAAATCAGAAAAGCATCTCTCCCCCAAGGCATCCTCGATCTTAAGCAAGATGGAGTGGTGAAAATACTTCAAGGTATCACAACACTAGAAGAACTTACTCGGGTTGTTGATATGGAAGAGTAAAATTTCCAAAATTACTTTATCTGTGTTGTTAGACTTCAAAAAATAATTCTCACCTGCACACTCAGGCAGGCTCAAATTATTTTTCTTGTCTACCTAGCATCTAAAGCAATTTTTAAAATTTTAATTCAAGGTTGCCACTCATTTTTTTTAGAGTTGTAGTAATAAAAGTCCTTGCGGTACGTCTATTATTATGAATAATAATATATATACAAAAAAATCATCTGAAATTTCAAATGATGTTTCGTAAAAAGTTCCAGAACATAAATCTCTAAGCGACACTTTTAATATCTATACCAAAAGCTAAGTGATTCGCAAAGGATAGTCACAGATAACACCGAAATGTTACCCAGTACGTCCTCGCAGGATACACTCGTAAACCCGTAAGGGCCCAGTCGCTTGGAGATTTATTTCCTGGAACAAAAAAGAAGCAAGGCAGACGTGTCAGAAAGAAAAAAATTACATCTGCGAGCTTCATACAGGAGTCTATCATAGATTATTTTTTATGTCAAGTGTATCTAAACATACGGAAAAGCAGGGAGATGACAACCTTTTTCTTGATACCACACTCAGACCCTCTCGGTGGGACGAATACATTGGCCAAGAAGTGATAAAAAAGAACCTCCATATACTTCTTACCGCTGCAAGTCAGCGTAAACACCCACCAGAACACATTCTTTTCTACGGTCCACCCGGACTCGGCAAAACCACACTCGCCCACCTCATAGCTAAAGAAATGGGTGTGCAGATGAAGACCACATCAGGACCTGCTATTGAAAAAGTAGGAGACCTTGCCTCGATCCTTACAAACCTTTCACCTGGAGATATTTTATTTATCGACGAGATACACCGCCTCAACAAAACCATTGAGGAGATCCTCTACCCTGCCATGGAGTCTGGTTCTTTGGATATTATTATCGGCAAAGGCCCTTCGGCGCGAACAATCCAACTTGAGCTTCCTCCGTTTACCTTGATTGCAGCCACTACTCGTATTGCTATGATCTCTTCCCCACTTCGTTCACGCTTTTCCGGAGGTATTCACAAGCTTGAATTTTATTCAGACGAAGAAATACAGCAGATTGTTGACCGCTCAGCAAAAATACTCGGAGTGAATATTCACCCTGCTGGCGCAAGTGAAATTGCAAAGCGAAGTCGATACACCCCTCGAACTGCCAACTACTTTCTGAAACGTGCGAGAGACTATGCTCAAGTAAACAATACAGAACTCAGCCAAGATGCGGTGAATCAATCTCTGGCTCTCTTAGGAATAGACCATATGGGTCTCACTGGTGCTGACAGAGAAATCCTTGAGACTATCATTCATAAATTTGCTGGAGGTCCTGTGGGGCTCAACACAATTGCCTCATCACTTTCTGAAGAAGAAGCAACGATTGAAGAATTTAACGAGCCATACTTGATGCAGATTGGGTTTATTGACCGAACTCCAAGAGGACGAACCGTGACAGAATTAGGCTACAGGCATTTAGGACTCATTCCTCCTACTCTTTTGTAATCTTGATTCTTCCTTCCAACTTCTATATTCTACTTACATATGTCCGGACATAATAAATGGTCAAAAATTAAACGACAGAAAGAAAAAACTGATGGACAGAAGTCCAAGATTTTTAGTAAATTTGTCCGCCTCATTACTGCAGAGGTTAAAGTAGCCGGAGGAAACATCACATCTCCTGGAGTACGCACCGCAATTGAAAAAGCAAAAAGTGAAAACGTCCCGAATGACATTATTGAACGAGCAATCAAAAAATCATCGGAGCCAAGTGAAGCAATGGAGCCGATCACCTATGAAGCCTATGGTCCGGGAGGTTGTGGTCTCGTGATTGAAGCTCTGACCTCAAACAGAAACAAAGCAGCACAAGAAGTGAAGTTTATTTTATCAAAGCACGGCTTTTCTCTAGCCGGCATCGGATCGGTCACCTGGGCCTTTGAACGAGCCTTGGACATGAGTTGGAACTCATCTACCACTATTCCCCTCTCCGATGAAGATGGAGAGAAATTAGGCAACCTGATTGATGAGTTAGAAGAGAATGATGAGGTGCAGAATGTGTATACGAATGCTGAGTAATTCCAAATTTAAAATTTTAAATTTCAAAAGGAATTCATTTTTAAAATTTGAAATTTATACTTTAAAATTTATTTCCATGATACTCCTTTCCATCGATCCAGGTTTTGAAAGACTTGGTTTAGCTATAATAGAAAAAGAAGGGCGAGGTAAAGAAACCCTTCTTTATTCTGAGTGTTTTAAGACTTCAGCCAAACTTCCCCATCAAGAGAGGTTGCGGCTTATTGGTAATAAAATTGAAGATGTAATTAAAGAATACAGTCCAACAGAACTTGCGGCCGAAAAACTTTTTTTAACATCGAACCAAAAAACTGTAATACCTGTAGCAGAGGCGCGTGGTGTGATTCTCTATATTGCCGGTCTTCATAACATGCCTGTTTTTGAATACAGTCCTCCACAAATCAAAGTAGCTGTGACAGGCTACGGGCGCAGTGACAAGGCTCAGATCATGTCTATGATCCCTCGACTCATATCAGTGACCAAAGTTATCAAATCAGATGATGAATTTGATGCGATAGCTATTGGTCTCACCCACTGTGCAATACAAAGAGTGTAATGCTTTCAATCTTTTCTCGACAATAGACATGTAGTATCCCTAGACTTATATTTGCAAAAAAAACTGAATCTGGTACAAATATGTGGATTGAATTCGAAAAAGAGGAGTTTTAATATTTAAATTTAAAAAAAACATGAGTAATAATAACGATGATGAAGTAAAGGACCCTTTGGTAGCAATGGACGAAGAAGACTCTGAAGATGGTGAGATCGATCCTGACAAACTTGCTCCTGGTATGCACATTGAAGGAGAAGATGTTGAGGAAGTAGAAGCAGATGTAGACGGTAGTGCAGTGACCGACATCGACGATCCTCTCATGTTTGACCCTCTCTTGGTAGACAAGCTTGCAAAAAAAGAAAAGAAAGAAGGTGAAGAGGATGAAGAATTTCCTGAAGACGAAGAAGATAAAGATGTAGACCTCGAAGACGATGAATTTGGAGATGCTGAACAGTGGTAGCTCGCCTCTCCGGCGAGTCCGCCGATGAGGCGGAAAGTTAGATATTAGAGAAAACAAAAAAACCGCCTCGGCGGTTTTTTTGTTTTAGATGATTTTAATGAATCTACGCTTACCTATTTTATACACTCCTGTTACTGCTACTGTATTTGGATCAGTGATTTTTTCTCCTGTTGTCATTTCTGATACAGCACCACCTTCTATAAGTCTTCGAAATTCCCCTTTCGATTCAACAAGGCTTTGTTCTATTGCAACATCAATCCATGCTTTTCCTCCACTCACCTCTTCTATATCTTCAGGAACTTCTCCTTTTGAAAAGGTTTGCTCAAAAGCATGTCGAGCCTGCTCTGACTCTTTTTCTCCAAAACACAGAGTAACAATTTCTGAAGCAAGTTTTATTTTAAGATTTTTTGGATTTTCACCCCCTACTAGTTTATGCTTTATATCCTGTAAGGTATCAATCGACACATCGGTCACAATTTCAAAAGCAGGTACTATCATTCCATCTGACCAACTCATCACTTTTCCAAACATATCCTCCGGTGTTTGGTTGAGGGCCACCATATTTCCTTCGCTTTTACCCATCTTCTTTCCTGTTGGGTCGGTAAGTAATTTCATCGCAATAACAAATTTTTCTTTATTTTTGATTTGCTTCAAAAGATCTCTCCCTGCAAGCATATTAAATGTCTGGTCATTTCCCCCTACTTCCCCGTCTACATCGAGTGCGACAGAGTCGTACCCTTGCATAAGAGGATACATAAATTCATGAATATGAATTGGCTTTTCTTCAGCAATTCTTTTTTTAAACATGTCTCGCTTGAGCATCTGGTCTACTGTCATAAGAGCTGCTAGATCCAACACATCTTTGAAATTCATTTTTGAAAGCCATTCTGAGTTAAAGCGAAAGAGTGCTTTATTTGCTCCTGTAAAATCAATAAATCGAGATGCTTGTTTTTTATACTCTTTAAGATTTGAAAGCACCTCATCTCGAGTAAGAGGTTTTCGTACAGAAGTTTTATCAGGATCACCAATTGTTGCAGTAAAGTCTCCCACTAAAAAAATAATTTGATGTCCGAGTTTTTGAAACTCACTTAATTTACGAATAGGAACCAAATGTCCAATATGAAGTGTGGGGCCAGTCGGGTCAATACCTAAATACAAGGTGAGCGACTCACCTTTTTTCATTTTTGATTGAATAAAAGCTTTGTTAGGAAACACCGCTTCTACTCCTCGAGTAAGAAATTGTTCTATTTTTTGTTCGTCTGTATTGATGTGTGGTTTTTTTTGGAAAAACATATACATATGTTATACCATAAAGAGTGGTATAATTGTAAAAATTACTTTATATGAAAAAATACATTTCTCGTGCTTCTTCTTTGTTAAAGAAAAATGTTCGAAAAGCCAAGGTTTTTGGGATTCGCAACATACTTATAGGGTTATCTGCCCTATCTATCATATTCCTAGCCATTATTCTTATCTGGATCACAACATTCAAACTACCTACTTTGGATGAGTTTAGGGACCGAAAAACCACAGAATCAACAAAAATATATGACCGTACAGGCAAAGTACTGCTTTTTGACATTTTCCAAGAGCAAAAAAGAACAATTATTGGATTTGATGCTATATCCCCTTATATCAAACAAGCAACTCTCTCGATCGAGGATCAGGATTTCTATACCCACAATGGCGTTAAACCAACAGCTTTTCTTCGTGCACTTTTTGTAAACGTAACATCTCTCTCTTACAGCCAAGGAGGTTCTACTATTACCCAACAAGTAATTAAAAAAACTGTCTTGTCGGGCGACAAAAAAGCTACCCGAAAGGTAAAAGAATGGATTTTGGCTATTCGTTTGGAAAAAATACTCACAAAAAATGAGATATTTGAGCTTTATTTGAATGAAATTCCTTATGGTGGCAACTATTATGGTGTAGAAGAAGCGAGCCAAGCGTATTTTGGTAAAAAAGCTCTCGATGTAAGTATTGCCGAAGCAGCATATCTCGCCGCTTTACCTCAAGCACCCTCTTTCTATTCTCCATATGGTAAAAACAAAAAAGCTCTCGATGAGAGAAAAGATGTTGTACTTAAAGAAATGAAACAACTAGGCTATATATCTGAAGAACAATATACAAACGCCCGAGAAGAAGTGGTGGTGTTTCTACCAAAAGAAGATAAAGGTATTAAAGCACCCCATTTTGTTATGTTCGTTAAAGAATACTTAATCAAAAAATACGGTGAAGAGGTGCTTGAAAACGGAGGGCTCCGTGTTACTACTACTGTAAACTATGATTTACAAAAAAAGGCTGAGGAAATCGCACTTAAATATGCGCTTATAAACAAAAAAGCTGTTAAAGGTAAAAATGACTCCTTTGTAGTTATTGACCCAAAAACAGGAGAAATACTCACCATGGTGGGCTCAAGAAACTATTTTGATAAAGAAATAGATGGACAGTTCAATATCGCAACAGCAAAAAGACAACCAGGTTCAACATTTAAACCTTTTATTTACGCAGAAAGTTTCAACAAAGGTTATACTCCAGAAACAGTACTTTTTAACACTGAAACTCAGTTTTCTACAGCATGTCCGGTCGACAGTATGAGCAGTGTCCCTCCGTGCTATTCACCTAAAAATTACAATAGTAAATATCCAGGACCTGTAACCTTGCGAGACGCTCTAGCAAGTTCAATGAACGTACCCGCAGTCAAACTCCTCTATCTTGTTGGAGTACAAAACGCCATAAATCTTGCAAAAACAATGGGTGTTACCTCTCTTGGAGATGCCAACCAATACGGCCTCACACTTGTACTTGGAGGTGGTGAAGTTTCTTTGCTCGATATGACCTCAGCATATGGCGTATTTGCAAATGACGGAACACGTGTTCCTTACGCAGCTATATTAAAAATCGAGGATTCAAAAGGAAATATACTTGAAGAACATACTCCAAAAAGCACTCAGGTTTTAAACCCAGAAAGTGCTCGGAGAGTTTCGAGTATTCTTTCAGACAATGTTGCTCGTGCACCACTCTTTGGTTCTAATTCTCTTGTTTACTTTGGAGGACGTGATGTAGCAGCTAAAACAGGTACTACAAACAACAATAAAGACGGTTGGCTCATTGGCTACACACCAAGCGTTGTCGTAGGTGCTTGGGCCGGAAACAACGAAAATACACCCATGATAGGAATGTCGGGAACAATCATCGCCCCAATGTGGCGAGCGCTTATGGATGAAGCAATGAAAACTGTTCCAAGCGAATCTTTTATTGACCCTGTTATTGAAGATTCATATGATCTAAAACCAATTCTTCGAGGAAAGTGGAGGGGTGGTATTTCGATATTTACATCACCAACAAACACACAGCAAACAACTCCACCACAGGTAAACCCTTTAATACCAATAAATACCGCTTCAACAGAACCACTCCCCTACGAATCAACATCTGAAACATTATCTGGAGGTGTGCACTCTATTCTCCATTGGGTAAACAGAAACGACCCAAGAGGGCCAGTTCCGACAAATCCTGAATCTGATCCTCAATACAAATACTGGGAATACAGTGTTCAAAAATGGGCTCAAGCGAATGGATATTAGGCTCAATAAGTATACGAATATACGAATTAAATACTTACGAATAACTACGAATAGATGCATTTATTCGTATCCATTCGTAGATGTGTATTATTCGCATATTCGTATGTCTACCTAATATCTGAAATCCCAAAATCTTTTAATTCTTCTAGTATCTGCTCTTTTTTCATAAAGAGAGCCATTTTATAAGCAGGGTTTATTTTTAATATAAGAGTATCTTTTTGAATATCAATAAGCTCAGCTGGGCAGGTATATTGAGTATGTTTTTGAATAATATACTGTATTTCTTTCTTTTTAAGCTCGCTTAAGTCGAGTATTCCCGTGGCGCGCTTTAAAAATGAGGCGATGTTAAACATAATATAAATATATAGTATACGAATATGCGAATAATACACATCTACGAATGGATACGAATAAATGCATCTATTCGTAGTTATTCGTAAGTATTTAATTCGTATATTCGTATGTTTATCTTACTTATTCATCGGCATTACAAGGTAAAGATAACTAGAATCACTCGAACCTTTTATAACCATAGGTTTAGTCTGATCAACAAAAGAAAGTGTGAGTGAGTCTGACTCTATCGACTGAAAACAGTCATTTATGTACTTATGATTAAAACTCATGGTTATATCATCTCCCCTCACTACCGCATCAAGTGTATTGGTATTTTCTCCAATATCGAGATTTTTAGTTTTTACTTCAAAAAGTTTATCTTTTTGTGATGCATTAACATACACCTGACTAAATTTATCAGTAAAGATGTTTGATATTTTAAGAGAATTAACCATATCTTGCTTTAAAATAACAACCTCTGTCTTTGTTTCTTTGGGAATTATATTTTTATAATCAGGGAAACTACCATCTATAACACGAGAAACAAGGTAAATACCCTCATATTCAAAAGAAATTTGGTTCTGATTAAAGGAAATAGTCACCTCATCTGAAATATCTTCAAATGTTTTGATTATTTCTGGAATATTCTTAAACGGAAGAAGGATTGATGAAAAATCTTTATGTTTTTTAACCTTTATTTTCTTCTCTGCAAGTCTAAATGAGTCTGTAGCCACAAAAACAATAAAGTCTTCATCTGGGTAAATATAGACGCTTGCAAGGGTAGGTTTGATTGTTGACTGAGAAGAAGCATATGAAACAGATTTCAATCCTTTAACAAAATCCTGAATCGGTAGTGTAAAAGATACACTATCAGTAAGTTTAGGTATATTTGGGAAATCTTCCATAGGAAGTGTCTTAATAAACGTTTTTGTGTGTTCAGTAGAAACCTTAAGTGTTGTACCTTCAGTTTCAAGTACTACATTTTTATCGTTAAAAATACTTCCTATAAACGAAGAAAGAATAGAACCTGGCACAGCAACAGCACCCTCTTCGAGCACTTTAACAGGAAGGCTCAGCTCGAGCCCTAGATCAAGGTTGGTTGATGAAATAGAAAGCACGCCATTTGAAGCTTTTAGAAGAACACAAGAAAGAACAGGGAGTGTACTCTGCTTACTTGTCATCTTTTCCGCTTTCATAAGCGCTTTAGCGAGCTTTTCTTTTACGCATTCAATTTTCATAGTTTTGTTTTATATATAGTTTATCCACAGTATCTACGTGTATCCAGGGATCCCTTAAAGTATAGTATTTTATTTATATTTTAGAATCCTATTACTATTAGGGGTGTGTAGAGTGGGAAAACCTAAAAAGTGGCTTATTTGAACAATATTTACGGTTTTAAGGTGTGGAAAAATGTGGGAAAACTGTGTATATCTTTATGGATAACTTTATACACTGTGGTACTAGAGTACTTTATACGGTTCTTATACACAAGCTTATCCACACTTATCTACATGTTTATCCACATGCGTTTACACAAGGATTGAACGTAGTTGATTTACTTCATTTGCAAGATTTTGGTCAGCAAGAATATCTTTCTTTATTTTCTCGTATGAGTGCATGACAGTAGTATGGTCTCTTCCTCCAAGTTTTTCCCCTATCGCAGGGTATGAGATGTTAAATTCCTCTCTTAAAATATACATAATGATCTGTCGAGGTTTTATAATCTCTTTTTTGCGTGTTTTTTCATAAATTGAATTTTCTTCAATATGGTAGAAATCGGCCACAGTCTTCACAATATCTTTGGTAGAGATGTTTTTCTTCGGCTTTATGCTTGTTTTAATGAAATTTTTTACTTCAGCAATGTTTAATTCTTTGTCTCTAAGTTGAGATTGGCAAATTATAGAGTTTAAAATACCTTCAAGTTCTCGAATATTACCTGAAAGTGAGTAGGCTAAGTAATCAATCACGTCTTTTGAAAGAGGAAAATTGTTTTGAGTTATTTTTGTTCGAATAATAGCAGCTCTTGATTCAGAGTCTGGAGGTGGAATATCTACTATCATACCCGCACTAAAGCGTGATTTGAGTCGATCTTCAAGATCTTGTATTAATGCAGGATGTTTATCTGAAGAAAAGATGATTTGTTTATTGTTTTCATAGAGATGGTTGAATAAATGAAAGAGTTCTTCCTGCATTTTTAGTTTTCCTGCTAAAAATTGAATATCATCCATGATTAAAACATCGTATTTTCGATATTTTTCTTTGAAAAAGTTAGGTTTGTTTGCCTGAAGTGCATTAACATACTCCTGACCAAATTTTTCAGATGTAGTATAAAAAACCTTTCGTTGAGAGCTTTTGAGGCTGTTGCCGACTGCTTGTATAAGGTGTGTTTTACCGTGACCTGTATTTCCGTATATAAACAAAGGGTTATATACGATACCTGGTTTTTTTATTACTGCTTGTGATGCAGCGTGTGCAAGTTCATTGAAAGGTCCGACAACAAAAGATTCAAATGTGTACCGTGGGTTTAGGTTATCGTCTTTATTTATATTGTAAGTATCAAGAGGAAGTTCTTTGTTTATAAGTAGAGTCTTCTCTTGGGCAAGCTTAAGACGCATATCCTCTTTTGTAATTATGTACTGGAGAGAATGAAACGAACTTGAAATATTTCGAATGGATTTGAGTATGGTGTTGTGAAATTTTTGAGACAACCACTCGGAAACAAAGTTGTTTGGCACTGAAAGGTATACTGTTCCCTCTTCAATTTTAAGGATATAAGTGTCTTTAAACCAAGTAGTAAAGTTGGGTTTTGAAATCGATAATTCCATTTCTACTAAAACAGTACCCCAGATTTTTTTATTATCGAATTCCATGTGTAGATATTATATAGGGTGCAAAACTTTCGAACACTTGTTAAACATGTTTAATTATGTTAATGTTGTAAATATAGAAATAAAAAACCGATTATGTCTCAAACATACCAACCTAAAAAAAGAAAGAGAGCAAAGAAACATGGTTTTCTTTCTCGTGCAAAAACACCAGGAGGAAAAAAGACAATTCTTAGACGAAGACGAAAAGGTAGAACAGCTCTATCTACTGTTAAGCAGAAAACATCTATAAAGAAGAAGTAAACCATGCTTTCCAAAGCACAAAGGATAGATAAAACAACGTTTAAAACATTAACAGGGAGAGGAATGAGTTATCACTCACCTCTCCTGTTTTTGTCTTTATATAAACAAAAAGAAGATAAACCTACACGATATGCTGTATTGTGTTCGAAAAAAGTGTCGTCTCGTGCGGTGGATAGAAATAGACAAAGAAGAAGAGTGTATCGGAGTCTTCAAGCCCTTGTGTTGCATATACAACCCGGATATTTTTGTGTGTTTACCTTAAAAAAAGAAGCTAAAGAAGTGTTGTTTGATGCCTTAGATATAGCAGTAAAGAAACTTTTTAAAGATGTAGGTATAACTCGTTTCCCTGTGGTCTCTGCCACAGGGTCTCTGTAGGAAAGTCTGAAAACCCTCGGTTTTCAGGTATACTAGTCTCATGACACACAAAGGATATCACTGTGCGTTTGATACTCACTACCACATTGTGTTTCCTG